>JALVDI010000111.1 GCA_027009115.1 Polyangiaceae bacterium
CTGACCCGCTGGCTGCCCACCGCCGCGCTCGACCGGCACACGCCGCTTCGGCATTGCGCCGCGTCGCCGCCTGCCCTACATCCCCCGCATGGCGAAAGCGGATCCCGAGCGGCTCGTCGCGTGCATCAAGCTGGGGGAGGAGCTCCCTGGCCTTGCCCGGCCGCCTTTTCCTACGGAGTTCGGCCGCTACCTCCATGAGAACGTGTCGCACCAGGCATGGGAGCAGTGGCTCGAGGAGAGCGTGCGTCTCATCAACACCTACCGAGTCGACCTCTCCAGCCCCGAAGGGACCGAGTTCATGCTCAAGCAGCTGAAGATCTGGCTCGGGATCGAGGAAGGCGAGCTTGCTCAGACGGCCTGGACGCCCGCCGAGGAGTGAACGCGCCGTCCGAACAATGGCTCGCTCGGTGAGCGCTCGTCAGCCCTCGTCGAACTTGGACGCCTTCCGCTTGCCAAAGAGGAGCTCGCGTTCGAGATGCGCCCGCTGGGCCTTGTAGAACGCGCGGAGGAAGCGGGCAGGTCGTCGGGCAGGGAGCGGCCCGTCGAAGCCGACCTTGTCCGCGATGGTCTGGGCGACGACCCGCAGATCGTCATCCGTCGCCTTGCCTTGGTCCGCCTTGCGCATGAGCTCGGCGAGGGTCTCGAGCTCCCGTTCGCCGTAGAACGAGAGCTGTGCGACCGAGAAGGCGAGGGTGTCGGCTCGTCGGCTCTGACGCGGCTGGGAGCTTCGTGCGGCTTCGTCGGGCGGCAGCTCGGCGATCGGGATGCGGACGACCCGGGTGCCGCCGACGAGGTCGCCAAGGCGGGAGCGGTCGCGGCTGAGCAAGGGCATGAGCGCCATGACCGAGAGCCAGATCACCGTCGGGGCCAGAAGCCACCAGGGCCCCGGTCCGAAGACCTGTTCGGGGTTCGCGACGATCGCCAGCGGGACGAAGATCTCGAGGTCGCGCATCAGGTTGCGGGCCACCACGGCGTCCGTTCCGAGGCCGGCCCCGTCGCGGGCGACGACGCGGAGGTTCATCAGCCGCTTGCCGGGGGTGCTCCCGTGCCAGTGGGTCTCGAAGGCGATGAAGTAGAAGTGGCGGATCAGGAACATGAAGACGAGCCCGACACCCACGACCGCGAGCGAGCCCACCCCGAGCCCGGCGAGCAGGAAGAGCAGCAGCACCAGCGATGCCGAGGACACGAGGATCACGAGATCGAGGGCGAAGGCGACGAAGCGTTCGGCGAGGGTCGCCCGCGGGAAGCTCAGGGGCACCCCTTCGGGGCCCACGATCTCCACGGTGGCATGGATGTCCTCTCTCACGATGCGCCCTCCGAGCGTCCGGCGAGGGCCAGCCAGGGGACGAACCAGGCGAGATTGAACGCGGCGAGGGCGTAGCGGACGAGGTCGTCGGTGACGGCCTGCCGAAAGATCCCTTCGACGAGTCCGGCGATGGCGAAGAGCAGGATGGAACCGAGGACGACCGTGGAGCCGCGCCTGCCGGCCCAGGCAAGGGCCGAACGGACCGTGCGTCGGCCAGGCAGCAGCACGGCCCGCCCGAGGTGCAGGCCCGCTGCCCCACAGAGGATGACCGCGCCGATCTCGGGGATGCCGTGGGGCAGCAGCCAGCCGCCGAGCTCGAAGAGCAAGCCCCGCTCGGCATAGAGCTGGATGAACGCGCCGAGCATGAGGCCGTTCGTGAACAGGAGGAGCGCCGTCGGGATGCCCGCCGCGAAACCGAGAGAGAAGCAGAGCAGGCCGATCCCGGCGTTGTGGACGAAGAGGAACGAGGCGAAGAACGCCAGCCCCTCTCCCTGCTCGCCGCCGCCGTAGAGCGCGGCGCGGAGGGTCTCGGTCGATGCGTGCGGGTCCCTGCCGCCCGCGAGCGCCGGATCGACGAAGGCGTCGTACCATCCGGGCTCGCTCGCCATGAGCGCTACGGCGACGATCGTCCCCAGTGCGACGAGGCCTGTCGCGAGGACGAGCTCCGGGAGAAGCGCGCGCACCCGCTGCGGAAAGGTCGCGAAGAGCGTACGCCGCAGCGCGCCCCTCGTGGACCGGCGAGCCCCATAGACCGCGAGGTAGGCGCGGGCCGCCAAGGCCTCCAGGTAGCTCAGCAGGGCTCGGTCCATTGCTGTGCGGCGCGCCACCGAGAGGCTCGAGAGCGCCACCCGGTAGAGGATCGGGAGGCGGTGGAGCTCCGCCGGTTCGAGGCTGCGCAGCCCTCCCCGTAGGGCCTTGTCCACCAGGAGCTCGAGCTCGAACCACTGGCCTTCGCGCTCGCGTCGGAAGGCGACGGATCGTGGCTCCATGCGTCGCTCCTCGCCGCTCATCCGATGAGCCCTCGCCGCTTGATGTGGACATAGCGCGCCAGGGTCTTCAGGGCCGCCGGGCCGGGTGGGCCGTGCACCACGTCGACGCCCATGCGCCGCAGTCGCCGCAGCACTCGCTCGCGATCCTGGATCAGCCCTCCGGCGACCACCGCCGCGGCCAGATCGAAGGCGGAGGCCGGCGCCGCCTCGACTCGCTCTTCGAGGGCGGGATCGTCGAGGGCGACGAAGATCACCAGATGTCGCCGGGCGAGGTGACCCAGGTACTCGACCATCAGCTCCGCCGTCGTGGCGTCGGTGAACTCCGTGAAGACCACCACGAGGGAGCGGCGCCGCAACTTTCGCAAGACCTGGTGGATCCCCCGCACGTGGTTCGTCTCGGTCGGTTCTGCCCGAAGCTCCGCGAGGCTCCGGCGGATGCGCGCCATCTGCCGCATCCCTCCGCCTGGAGGGACCCACGTCTTGGGGGCTTCGGCGTAGGCCTGGATCCCCACCCGATCGCCGGCCTTCAGCGCTACCCGCGACAGCAGGAGCGAAGCATGGATGGCGTGGTCCAGGCGCTGAAGCCCGGCCAAGGGATCGGCCATGAGTCGGCCCGTGTCCACGCAGAGCACGACGCGTTGGTTTTGTTCGACTCGGAAGCGCCGCACCCGCAGGACCTGGTGCCGCGCCGAGGCCTTCCAGTCCACCGTCCGCAGATCCATGCCGGGTTCGTAGGCTTCCAAGGTGTCGAACTCGCCACCGTCGCCGACTTTGCGTTGTACGTGGACGCCACCAAAGCGCTGGGTGCCGAAGTAGGCGAGGGCGAGCTGTCGGACCAGGGCGGCGTTGGGGACGACCGCCACCGGCGCGCGGACGAGCGTGCGGTCGATGCGCCGAAGGAGCCCGAAGGGACCGTCGAGGCGCAGCCAGAGCGCGCGCACTTCGCCCCCTCCGCGCCGAGGGGCGTCCACCGGGAGACGGTGCTCGGTCGCCCCGTTCGCGGCACTCAGCGGAAGGTCCGGACTCGCTTCGAGGGGCTCGCAGACCTCTGCGCGGAGCGTGCCCCTGAGCGCCCGTGGTGTCCGCACGGTCAGCTCGGCCCGTACCTCGAGGGGGCTGCCTACCCCGACGGTGGCTGGGACGTCGGCGAGCAAGCGCGGCCGGCAGCGGGCGAGCACGATCCAGTCGGCGACGCCCAAGAGCCCCAGGGCTGCCCAAAGCCCCGGCGACAGCGGCCACAGCCCCTCGTCGACGGCGACCGGCAACGCGGCGACGAGGAGGCCGCCGAGCATGAGCCACATCAGGCGTGGGGTGGGAACCAAGGGCTTCTCCTCAGCGGGGCGCGGGGACCTGTTGCAGCACTTGGAGGAGCACGTCGTCGGTTCGTACGTCGTCCATCTCGGCCGCCGGGGTCACGATGACGCGGTGGCGCGCCGCCGGGAGGAAGAGGGCCTTGACGTCGTCGGGGATCACGAAGTCGCGGCCTTCGCACGCGGCGTTGGCCCGGGCTGCGGCGGCGAGCATCGTGGCGGCCCTTGGTGAGAGCCCGACCATCAAGCTCGAGTGGTCGCGGGTCGCGCGGGCGAGCTGGACCACGTAGTGGGCTATGGAGGGCTCCAGCCTCACGGAGGACGCGACGACCCGCAGGGCATCGGCCTCTGGTGGCGAGACAAGCGGCTCCAGGCCGAGCTGGTCGAGGTCGGGCGTGCCGCTCGATGCGGCGTGCGTGATCACCGCGTGAACTTCCTGCTCTTCGATCGGGTAGCCGACCTCGACCTTGAAGAGGAAGCGGTCGAGTTGTGCCTCGGGCAGCGGATAGGTCCCCTCGTGCTCCACCGGGTTCTGAGTGGCCATCACCATGAAGCGCTCGGAGAGCGGGTGCGTTTCCCCGTCGATGGTGACGGAGCGCTCTTGCATCGCCTCCAGCAGCGCCGACTGGGTCTTGGGTGGCGTGCGGTTGATCTCGTCGGTCAGGAGGAACTCCGTGAAGATCGGACCCTTCGTGAGCGTGAAGGTCTGCGTGCGAAAGTCGAACACGTTGGCGCCGATGACGTCCCCCGGCATCAGGTCGGGGGTGCACTGCACCCGACGCAGCCGCAGCCCCATGCACCGAGCGAAGCAGCGGGCGAGAAGGGTCTTGCCGACGCCGGGGACGCCTTCGAGCAGCACGTGACCCTTCACCATGAAGCTCACGAAGCAGAGGCGAGTGTTCGTCGCGGAGCCCATCACGACGCGCTCGATGCGCTGGGTGAGGTCGCTGAGGAGCTGCTGCACTTGGTCTGGGTTCATGGGGTCCTCTGGAGGGCACCTGCTGCCGGTGCGATCCGGTGATGGGTGGAAGCGCGCGGGGGACGGTGGGGAGACTGGAGCATCCGTTCGCGGAGCTGGTGTGCGGAGCGGGCGATCGCCCACGCCTCGTGGTGGACGCGGCGTCCCCGGGGATCGAGGGCGCGCGCGCGCCTGAGGAGCTTGGCCGCGCCCGGCGGCAGGTGACGCTCGTGGGCGAGCGCGTCGAGACGTTCGGCGAGAGTGTCCGGCGAAGGAGCGGCGGCGAGGTCGAGGCGGCGGCGGAGGTCTTCGAAGGTCTCCAAGACG
>JALVDI010000112.1 GCA_027009115.1 Polyangiaceae bacterium
ACTCGGCATCGCCGCCGCCGGCTCCGGTCACCTCGCGATGCTCCGGGTCGCCGACGTCTCCTTCACGCACCTCGGTCGGGTGCCGACCCTCGCCGGAGACGAGGCGCCAACGGTCGAGCTCCTCCCGCTGAGCGCCGGCGCTCTGGTCTGCGTCACGGCGGGCGCGAGGGGGCACCAACGTGCGGCGCTGCTCCTGCTGGACGACGAAGGCCAGGTGTGCGCCCACTGGCCGGCAGAAGGCGGCCTCGTCTGCGGCGCGATGACCCCCAGGCTCGCGCCCACCACCAACGGTGTCCTCGTGAGCCACGGGGCCGCCTTGTCGCTGCTCCAGCTCCCGTCCCTACAGCCGATCGCGACCCTCGACGGCGAGGAGCCGATCGTAGCGCTCGCCTGCGCGGACGACGGCTTCGCCGCCCTCACCCCCTCGACCCTGCGCCTGGGCCACGTCGGCGGGGCCTCGATCGCGCTCGAACAGACCCTGTCGTTGGATGCCCTCGAGCAGGAACCTCGCACTGCAGGATGGCAGCCGGAGAAAGAGACGGGCCCCACGAACGTCGAGGCCGCGGTGCAGAAGGCACCACCATGGCGCGCCGAAGCGGGCGAAGCCTTTCGCCTCGAGCTGCGGCTGCGCTCCGTGGGCCGCGCGGGACGAGCGCTGCGGGTCCGCGCTTCGGGGCCCGCCCTCGAAGACGGCTACCTGGAGCTGACCCGGGCCTCCACCTCCGACGACGAGGCGCCCTTCGACGCCGGCGCGCGCGAGGCGCGGCTGGAGCGGGCGCTCATCCCGCAGGGTTACAAGCGACCCGTCGTGCCCAAGCCCAAGAACCCAGACCAAAAGCTCACGGCCCAAGCGCTCCTCGAAGGAAGCCGGCTGGATCTGGTCGTCGAGGGGCGCGCCCTGAAGCGGGGCCGCGCGCTCCTACGGCTGGAGATCGGTGGCCTCGAAGGCCCACCCTTTCGCTGGACTCGGCCCTTCGTCGTCCACTGAGCTGGCGGCGCCTCAGTGCTTGTGAGCTTCCGTGAACGCAGCTTTCTGCGCCTCGGTGGCCTCGGTCTGGTGGCGCGCCTTCCACTGCTCGTAGGGCATGCCGTAGACGATCTCGCGGGCCTCGAGCTTGCTCAAGGGATGGCCCTCCTCTTCGGCCGCGGCGGCATACCACTTGGCCAGGCAATTGCGGCAAAACCCCGCCAGGTTCATCAGATCGATGTTCTGAACGTCGGTCCGCACGCGCAGGTGCTCGACCAGGCGCCGGAACGCGGCGGCTTCCACTCGGGTTCGGGTCTCGTCGTCCACGCCCCTTGGTATCGGGTCTACGCGCCGCGGCGTCAATCGCTTGCTACCCTGTCCCCATGCGCTGCTTGCCTTTCGCTCTGCTGTCCCTCTTCGGTTGCGGGCTCACGCTGGATCTGACCCCGCCCATCGACGGCGCGGTACCCCCGGGACCCGACGGGGGCATGACCGACGCGGCGATGGACGCCGGACCGTCTTGCGTGTCCGACGACGACTGCGCTGAGTTCAACCGAGGAAGCTGTCAGTCGCGGTGTCTCTCCTCGGGGCACTGCTTGCTGCCGGACCGAGACGGGGACGGCCTCGGGCCTGGTTGCCCGGAGCCCGATTGCGACGACAACGACCCGGCCATCGGGAGCGATGGCGTGCTCCCCTGCGACCCCGGGCTGCCTGGGGAGTGCGCGGTCGGCGCCACCCAGAGGTGCACCGACGGCGAGCTCGGGAGCTGCGAGCCGGCACGCCTGCCCGGCGACGTCCCCGAGACCTGCAACGGCCTCGACGACGACTGCGACGGGGTGCCCGACGACCTGGATGCCATCGTCACGGACGACATCTGCGCGCCGCGTTACGCGTGCACGGAGGGTGCGTGGGTCGCGATTCCGGCGCCCGTGTTCGCTGAACAATGCACTCCGGGGAGCGACCCCCCCGCCGACGAGGACTGCGACGGACGCATCGACGAAGGCTGCACGCCGGAGGCCGGAGAGTGCATCTTCGTCCAACCCACTGCACCTGCAGGCCCCACCTTGATACAGGCGACCAGTCCGGCGGGCGGCACTCCGACCGTGCGGGAGGCGCTCGACTTGATCGAGAGGAACCCGGGGACGGCCCCCTCGCGCATATGCCTGCTCGCTCCCACACCGGCGGGAACGTGCATCCCGCGAAGCTTTCCGGTGCACCGCCCCATCCCGGGCGGCGTGACGATCGTGGGCAACCTCTATTCCAACGGCTCGACGGTCGAGCGCTGCACCGAAGACGAGAAAACGATCCTCCGGCCGGACGACGGCCGCGGCATCCAGATCACCGGCGGCACCGGTGCACCGGTGACCCTCCGGGACCTCTCCGTCGACTTCCCCGACGCCAAAGAGGGCGGCAACTACCGGGCCCTGGACGTACAGGGGGGAGCGGGGCTCGTGCTCAGCCAGGTCCACGTCGCGCCCTACAACGGTGACGCGAACACCAGCCGGAGCGAAGGCATACGCCTGGCATCCGGAGCGCGCCTGCTCGCGGTCGCCAGCGCCATCGAAGGGGGCCCCGGTGAGGACGAGGCCTACGGTATCGACGCCACGGGGGCCGAGGTCGCCCTGACGAGCTCGTACGACCCCACCAGCACCAGCCCATCGGACTGCTCCGACGGCAATCTCGCGGTCCGCGGCGGGAGCGGGTCCAAGGGTGGTGCGGCGATCCGAACCCAAGGAGGAACACTGACGGTGACCCGCTACCTCATCTGCCAGGACTGGGGCTCCGCGGGCATCGCGAGCGACGGAACCCGGGTCACCCTGAGCGACTCCATTGTGAGCGTCCGCGATGATGGAGGAACCAACAGCGACCTCGTCGCGGTCTCCCTCGAAGGCGACCCGCCCCTTTGGCTCGGCAGAAACACCATCGAAGTTTGGGGCAACGACCAGTCACCGAACGGGAACGGCATCTACGTCGGAGACGGAGCCGCCGCCGTGCTCTTCAGGAACAAGATCACAGGAGGCGTCGCAGGCGAGTTCGACGAGGCCATTGGCATCCTCTGCGACGGGAGCTGCCAGCTCACCGACAACCTCGTCACCGGCCTGGGGGAGGAGGCTATCGCCAACAGCGCCGTCGCCGTCCGGGGCACTGGGAGCGACACCGACGCTCTCAACCTCTACGGCAACATCCTTCGCGGCAGCGACTCCTCTTTCGTGGAAGTAACCGCGGCCCTCGTCGTGGACAAAGGCGTCGGGATCTTCGCGGGCAACGACATCGCAGGGGGTTGTGCAGACGCCGGCATCGCGACCGGCCTGAGGAACCTCGACGGGTCCAGCCTGCTCGAGAACAACGTCCTGCGCGGCTTCGACTGCGACTCGGGCATGGCTGCCGAGGCGATCGGGCTCGAGGTCGCGGGCGGCGACCTGCGCGCCAACGGCAACACCATCAGCGGCGGCGTCGCCCTTCCCTCCGACCATAACTGCACCTCCTACGGACTGCTCGTGACCGGCGGCGACGCGATGGCTTTCCGCAACAACGTCTTTTCGGGCGGACTGGGTTGCTTGCTCGTGGCGGCCGTCAGCGCCGATCCCCTCCCAGAGTTCTTCGACCACAACGGGCTGACCCACGGCGGCTTCGTCGACGACGCGGGCGCCCTCCTGACCCAACCCCGGCAGCTCCTGAGCCTGAACCGGCGCTACATCGGCAACGTCTTCACCGACACGCCCGAGTTCGTCGACTATCCCGAAGACCTGCACATCGCCGCCTCCTCCCCCTTCGCCCGTACGGGAACCCGCGTGGGCGCCCCCCGCTCCGACATCGAGGGCAACTTGCGGCCCACCCCGCCGAGCATGGGCGCCTACGAGCCCTGACAGCCCGTCCCGGCACCGAGAGCGCCGGCTCGCCCTGGCCCTGCCTGGCGCTGCCGGGGACACCCATACCCCAACGTGGGGAGCCACCCATTGACCGGGAGATGAACAGATTTATGTTTTGTTCATGCCTCAAGCGCCCGCCCCCACCCTCCTGCCCCTCTTGCCGCTCCGGCGCGGGGTCCTTCTGCCTGGGCGTGTGGCGACCCTGCCCATCGGCCGCGACAAGTCGATGCGACTCGCCCGCGGCCTTGCCCGAGGCGACCTCTTGGCGATCGCGACGCAGCGAGCGCCGGACGTGGACGACCCTGGCCTGTCCGAGCTCCACGAGATCGCCGTCGTCGCCCAGGTCGAGGACAAGGCCGACCGCGGCAAACGAGGCCTGGTGCTCGTGGTGCGGGCGATGCATCGGGTCCGCCTCGAGGAGCTCACCGTGACCGACCCGTGGGCGGCGCGGGTGCGTCCCATCGCCGAAGAACGCGCCGAAGCGCCCGAAGCCGCCGCGCTCGCCGAGAGCCTTCGACAGCGCCTGCGCGAGCTTGCGCCCACCGACAAGGGGTTGCATGAGGCGCTCGAGAGCGCCCAACCCGGTGAGCTCGCCGACCGCGTCACGACCTGGCTGGACGCTCCCCAAGAAGACAAGCTGGAGATCCTCGCAACCAGCGACGTGGTCGCCCGCCTGAAAGCCACCGCTCGCCTCCTTCGAGAGGCACGGGCGCGCGCCGAGCTGCAATCCAAGGTCGATTCGGAGGTCCGCCGCGACCTCAGCCAGGAGCAGCGGCGCCAGCTTCTGCGACGGCAGCTCGCCGCCATCCGCAAGGAACTGGGCGAAGAGGACGACGACCCGATCGCCACGCTCGGGGCCGAGCTGGACCGCGCCGAGCTCCCCGACCACGCCCGCGAGGCAGCCGAGCGTGAGCTCAGGCGCCTGGCGAACATCCCGAGCCAGTCGCCGGAGAACAACGTCATCCGCACCTATCTCGAGTGGATCGCGGCGCTCCCCTGGTCCAAACGGGCCGACGCCCGTACAGACCTCGACGAGGTGGAGCG
>JALVDI010000113.1 GCA_027009115.1 Polyangiaceae bacterium
CTTGCTGCGGCGGCCTCGGCTCTGTGGCCGCGCGGAGGGACCGATGTTCGCCCGCGTCATGACCCGCCGCCGGGGACGCGACTGCTGGTGCTGCTCGACGATCTTCTTGCGCTCGGCGTCGGACAATGCCTTGCGCATGCCCACCCCGGGCGGAGCGATGGTGGTCGGCTTGCGTTTGGGCGGCGCCGGGGGGGCGGTCTCCTTCGGCGGCTCCTTGGGCGCGGCATTCTCCTTCGGGGCAGACTCCGCGGCGACGTCCTTGGCTTCCGCAGGCCCCTTGGCTTCCGCAGCCTCCTTGGCTTCCGCAGCCTCCTTGGCTTCCGCAGCCTCCTTGGCTTCCGCAGGCTCCTTGGCCTTCGCATCCGCAGCCTCCGTCTCCCTGGACGCAGGCTCCGGCGCGGCGTCCTGCGCCGGACCCTTCGGCTCGGTCACGACCTTCTCGGGAACCGAGGGCTTCAGCGCAACAGGGGGCTCGGGGCTGGCGGCCTCGGCCCTCGGCGGGGTCTGGGGCGGCTCGACCACCTCGGACTTCGGGGGCGCAGGCTCGCGCGCCGGTTTGGGCGTCGGCTCGACGCGGGGCGTCGGCGCTTCGGCGCGTGCCTCCGGCTCCGGCGCCTTGGGGGCCTTCCGGCGCCGCCGACGCACGGTCGCCGCCAGCTGCTTCACCTCTTCCTGTGGGCCACCTCGCGACTTCTCGCTGACGGCGCGCTTGACCCGCTCCACCTCGGTCGGGTCGAGGACACTCATGTGGTTGCGGACCTGGATCCCGAGCGCGTGGATGCGCTGGATCAGATCGCGATTCGGTAGGCCGAGCTCACGCGCGACCTGGTAGACACGAACCTTGCTCATTCCTCGCCTTCGATCCTCTGCCCCATAGGCTGTCTCGGCTCCTCATTGGAGCGCCCGGTCGCATCGCGCAAGCCAACGAGGTGGTCACACACCTGTCGGATCGCCCGCGCCAACCCCTCGTCCTCGATCACGGCCACGGCCACGGCCTGTCGGCCGAGCACCGCGCCCAGCCGCGCCCGGTCCGCTCCCCCAACACAGGGAACCCCGGCGCGCGCCGCTTCGCGCTCCCAGCCCTCGCGTCGGGCCGCGTCCGTCGCCAACCACAGCGCTCGCGCCCGCCCTTCGCGCAGGCTCTGCTTCGCAGCGTCGGCGCCGATGGCGATCCGCCTGGCCCGGCGGGCCCCCTGCGCCAGCCCCTCGAGGCGCCGCTCGAGCTGGGCTGCGATGAGCTCCCCGAGGGCGGCAGGATCCACCGCGACCTTCCGGCGCAACGCGCGAGCGAAGCCCCCTTTGCGCGCCGCCTGCTCGAGACAGCGGCGCTCAGGCATCACCCACACGCCTCGGCCCCCGAGGCGCCGCTGCGCATCCGGTACGAGGAACGGTGCTCGATCGACGACCGCGAGGCGCACGAGCTCCCCCTGGGGCCGTTCCTCTCGGCAGCCCGCACAGGTTCGCATGGTCGTGGCCCCGGCCGCGCGCATCGCCTCAGCTCGCCTCCGGTGCGCTCGCAGCTGCCTCGGACGAGGCGTCCGCGGCGGACGCGGGCGTCGCTTCCCCGGACTCCGCACCAACCTCTGCGCCCTCGGTCTCGGACGCCGCGGCGGCCTCTGCGGCTGCGGCCGCCTCCAACGCCGCGACGCGATCGGCCTCTTCCTTCGCCTTGGCCACGCCCGCCTCGATCTTGGGCCACTCGTTGTCCAGGAAGTCCTGGGCGGCGGCCTTGAGCTTCTGGGCGAGCTCGTGCCCTAGCTTGGCGCGGATGGCGAGTCGGTCGGTGTCTTCCTCGCCCAGGATGGCCGCGATCGAACCGTACCCCCCCTTCTCGAGGAGGTCGACGATCCGCTCGTTGACCCCGCGAACCAGCAGCAAGCGGTCGTGCTCGGTGGGCAGCGAGGGCTGACGTGCGGCCTCCTCGATCCACTCGAGGCGCATCTGCTCCATCGCCGCGGCAGCCGCCGCCTTGATGCGTTCGACGGTGTCCGCCTCGATGCCCTCCACGGTCAGCAGTTCGTCGCTCGGCGCATCGGCGACCTCGTCGAGGGTCCGGAAACCCATCCGATAGAGCGCCCGCGCGAGCTCCTCGTCGCCGATGCGTGCCAACGCACGCATCGACTCCTCTTCCATCTGCGTGAAGCGCGACTCGCTGACGATGTCGAGCCGCCAGCCCGTCAGCTGCGAGGCGAGCCGGACGTTCTGGCCGCGGCGGCCGATCGCCAACGACAGCTTCGAGTCGGGAACGACCAGCTCCATGGTCTTGTTCACGTCGTCGATCACGACCCGCACGACCTCCGCAGGCGCGATGGCGTTGCATACGAAGCGGGCCGTATCGCGGTCAAAGGGCACGATGTCGATCTTCTCGCCGCGCAGCTCCTGCACGACGGCCTGAACGCGCGAGCCCTTCATCCCCACGCACGCCCCCACCGGATCGACGTCGCTGTCCCGGCTGCTGACGGCGATCTTCGATCGCGCCCCGGGCTCTCGGGCGGCGGCCACGATCCGCACGATGCCCTCGTAGATCTCCGGCACCTCTTGCTCGAAGAGCTTTTCGAGCAGCTTGACGTCCGTCCGCGAGAGGATGATCTGCGGACCGCGCGCCTCCCGGTCGATGGTCTTGAGGAGCGCCACGATGCGGTCGCCGGGCCGGTAACTCTCCCGCGGCGTCTGCTCTCGCGGAGGCAGCACCGCCTCCACCGTTCGACGCTGGCCGTCGGTGATGCGGTCGAGCTCGACGATGATATTCGAGCCACGCTCGAACCGCCGCACGGTACCGCTGATGAGCTCTCCAATGCGGTTCTTGAACTCGCTGTAGATTCGGTCGCGCTCGGCGTCTCGGACCCGCTGGATGATGACCTGCTTGGCCGTCTGCGCGGCGATGCGCCCGAACCCTTTGCGCGCCTGCTCGATGCCCAAAAGGGAACCATAGAGACGGTCCTGCTTGCGGGCTTCCTCGGCGTCCTGCGGCAGGTAGAAGATCTGGAAGTCGAGCTCATCACCCGGCTGCAGGGGATCGTCCGGATCGTCGAGCCCGTACTTCCGGGCGTCGTCCAGGGAGATCTGGCACTCCTCGTTCTCGACCTCTTCGACGCAGGTCATGATCATCATCAGATCGACGCTGCCCGTCTCTGGATTGAACTTCGCCTCGAGCTCGCGCTCGGGACCGAACTGACGCTTGGCCGCGGTCAAAATCGCGTGCTCGACGGCCTCGACGAGGACCTTCGGTTCGATGCCTTTTTCCTGGCTGACCTGGTCGATGACCATCTGGAGAGGAGGCAGCTGCTGTGTCGCCATGGTTCTTACCGTCTAGAAGCGAGAGACGAGGGTCGCGCGTTCGATCGCCTCGTGTGGAATGGGCACCTCGACGCCGTCCTGGCGGACGACGACGGTGGTGTCCCGAGTGCCCAGGAGTTCTCCCTGGAAGGTGCGCCGGACGGGAGCGTTCTCCCGCCAGGCCAGAGGTGCGCGGGTCCGAACGCGGACCTCGCTCCCCGAAAATCGTTCAAAATCTCCAAGCCGGACGAGGGGCCGCTCGGGCCCCGGCGAACCGACCTCGAGGTTGTAGGCGCCGGGCATCAGGTCGTCGTGAACGTCGAGCGCCGTCGAGAGATCTCGGCTGACCGCGGTGCAGTCTTCGAGGGTCACGGCGCTCCCGGGCTTCCCGTCGGTCCGCGCCCGATCGATGACGACCCGCAAGGTCCAGCCGCCGCCCGCTTTGATCTGGCGAACCTCGACCAGCTCGACCCCGTGGGCGAGACAGACGGGCTCGGCGAGCTCTTCGATGCGTTGTTGTCGGCGTTCCTGTGCACCCATGATTTCCTCTCGGAAACCGCCAACCGAACGGGTCCTGCGAGCGCGTCCGCCGGGGAAAGGCACCCTCGGGAGACAAAAAAAGGCAGGCCTTTCAGACCTACCCCGCTGGCAGAACCCACGAAGTCAGCATCGGCGAACTACCACGACCCATCGGCCGCGGCAAGCCGAGCAGAGCCCGGAGCCTCAAGGCCGAGCCAGCTCCATGAGCTCTTCGTAGTGCGAATCGGCGTAGAACGAGAGCACGTCGAGGGCGTCGGTGAACTCGCTCCGGTCGAGGTCCCCCGTCGGATACTCGACGGAAAGGACGACATCGAGATCGTCGTCGATGGAGAACTTGGCCATCAGCAACGAGTGATTGAGGACCAGCAGGCGGTCGTAGAGCACGTGCGCCCTCTCACGCTCTGAGGGACTGTGCAGATAGGGCACCACCGCGAAGGTAAGGAAGCCCTCGGGGTCGATCCGCACGAGGAACGGAAAGGTCCCAGCCTTGCCCCGAAAACGGCCGCGCCATGTGTCGTGCGTCAACCGGTCGAAGGCCCAGCCACCTTCGCCGAGAAGTGCCTCGACGGTCGCCGGGTCGATGCGGAGGTGGGCTTGGGACATGGGCAGCTCCTCGAACCGTAACGACCGGCCCGCCGTCAGCGCAAGCAGCGCGCGTTGACCCGAGGGGTGCCCCCTTGATATCGAACCTCGGTCCGCTGAGGGCGAGGAGAACGCGATGCGGGGATGGATGGGCGCGCTGGCGTTGGCCGGAGCAACGATGGGGCTCGGGTGCGGCGGCAGTCGGGAGGCCGCGCGGGGCACGACACCGAACACCGCGACGGCCCCGTCCCTCTCCCCCGAGCGACGAACGACCCTGCTGGAAGAAGCCCAGGCAGCGTGGGCGGGTCGAGACGACGAAGCGAGCGTGCGGAGCGCCATCGAGAAGTACGGCGCGGTCACCGAGGCGGCCCCCTCGGACCACGAAGCGTGGGTGATGCTCTCGCGGAGCTACTACTTCCTCGCCGACTGCCACCTCCGCTTCGACGAGACGAAGCGGGAGGAGTTCCTCCGCAGCTTCGAGCACGGGACCCAGGCGGCCGAGCGCGCGCTCATCGCGATGTCCGACGAATTCGCACAGCGGATGCGTGCCGGTCCCCGCATCGAAGGGGCCCTCGATGTCCTCGACGCTTCGGCGGTGCCGGGCCTGTACTGGCGGGCGTCGAACCTCGGCAAGTGGGCGTCCGCCGACGGGTTCGCGACGCTGCTCTCCTACAAGGACGAGATCCGCGCGGTGATGGCGCGCTGCCTGGAGCTCGACCGGGAGTACTACTACTGGGGCCCCGACCGCTACTTCGGCGTCTTTTATGGGCGCGCACCGAGCTTCGCCGGGGGCGATGTGGCGCGTAGCCGCGAACACTTCGAGACCTCTGTGCGTCACGCGCCGCACTACTTCGCGACCCGCGTGCTCATGGCGCAGGATTACGCCGTCAAGGCCCAGGACCGCGCCACCTTCGACGAAGAGCTGGCGTACGTCCTCGAGCACGATCCGGAGGAAGGCGGCCCCGACATCGCGCCGGAAAACCGTTGCGAGCAGCGCAAGGCCCGCGAGCTTCTCGCCCGCGCCGACGAGCTCTTCGAGCAATGACTCGTCGGTGCTGGAGGCGGACTCGGTGCAACCGGTCGCAACCGGTCCGTCCCGGTGGACTCAGCGGAGCGGCGTCTCGCCGTGGATGAAGACCCAGGTGCCCGGCTCATCCTCGGTGGGGTAGACGCTGTGCCAGTTCTCCGGCAGCCGAGGACGCGACCAGTTGAAGACCCACTGGGCGTCGCGTGGCGAGAGATTCACGCAGCCGTGGCTCCGCGGCCGGCCAAAGCCATTGTGCCAGAACGCCGAATGGAGCGCGTAGGCGAGCTCGATGTACATGACGTAGGGAACGTCGTCCACGCTGTAGGGGCCGTCGACGGCCGTGTCCCCGTCCATGGTGTCGGTCAGGTGCTTGCTCTTGATCCGGAAAAGCCCGGTGAGAGTCTCCCAATCCTCCCCTGCGACTTTCTTGCCCGATGAGATGAGGGTGGCGAAGACAGGACGGTCGCCCTCGTAAGCCACGAGCGTCTGCTGGGAGAGGTCGATGTCGATCCACTGGTCGTCCGGTCCGACCTCGCCCATCCGCCGGTGGCGGGGACGCCGCTCCCGCCGCCGTGCCACGCGGACGTCCCGCTCGCGAAACCAACGGTTGGGCCCGGCGCGGAGGTATCGACGTCCGCCCTCCTCGACCTCTTCGAGCACGACGAAGCCTTCGTGGTACGCCACATCGCTCCGGAGCCGACGAAAGCGGCCCCGTTCCGTCCGCTGGTAGGCCCGGCTGCGGCTCGACAGTACCCAGGCGTACGGCAGCCGAGGCGCCGGGGGCGTCCACTCGGGGGCCTCGTCCCCCGCCGCTTCGACCGCCGGCGCCTCGAGCTGCCCGGCACGCTCCTCGTTCGGCGCCGACGCCTCGGCCCGATCCCCGCTCGGGGGCTGCAACGCTGACGGCGCCGCCTCGGCTGCCTCGCCGGTCAGCTGCACCCCGGCGAACTCGCTGCCGGTCCGGAGGAGCACGGCGTTGGCGGGGACGAAGCCGTTGGCCTGGGTCCGCCAGTAGCGCCGCCCGTCGCGCTCAAACTCGCGGTCGAGGCTTACGAAGAAACCGCGCATGAGCGTCCGCAGGATGATCGAGTCTTCGGGCCCTTCGAGGGCGGCGAGGGTGATGCCGGCGTCCTCCTCCGCGGTCTCGAGGTTCGTCCCCGACTCCGCAGCCGCCGGCTCCGGATCGTTGGCCGGCGCCATCGCCGTGGCGGAAGCCCCCTCGCTCGCCATCGAGCTGGGCGACGGTGCGGCCATCGTCGTCCCCGTCGCGGTTGAGGGCTCCATCCCGGCGGCGGCCATCCCGGCGGCGGCCATCCCGGCGGCGGCCATCGCGCTCGATGAGGAGCCCGGGGCGTCCGTGGGAGCGCTCATGGCGCTCGCGGACGAGGTTTCTTCGGGCGCAGGCTGCGCCGCCGCCCGCAGCTCGGCGAGCTCCTCGCGGGTGGGCAGGCGCCGGAACAAAGGCACCCGGTGACGAATGAACCCGTAGGGATACGGGAGCGGATCGGTACGGTTTGGCTGGCGGGCACGCAAGGCCGGCAGCTCGTCGCCCTCGAAAGCGATCACGTCGCGCCCGTTGCAGACGAAGCCGCCGGTCGTAAGCTCGTACCAGCCCCCACGGCATCGGCGCCGCACGGGCTCGTCGGGCACCGGCTCGGCGTGAGTCGCCATGAGCACCGCCCCTGCCCGCAAATACCCGATGCGGTCCGCCCCCCGGCTGGGCCCGCTGCGGACCGGCACCACGAAACGCTTGGCGAAGATGCGCTTCGGTGGCGCGGGCGGCTCGGCGGGCGCCTCGGGCGTCTGGGGTTCGGCTTCTCCGGCCGCTGGGGCCGCCGTCGTGGAGCTCTCCTCCCGAGGCTCCTCCTCCGTCGAGGCCGGCGCCGAGCGTTCGTCGCCGCCGCAGCCGACGACGAGACCAAGCCCCAGTCCAAGGCTCCACACCACTGCGCGCAAGCTCACCACGGCGGTTGGTGATTTCACGCGGCCCCAGCGTCGTCAAACGGTCGGCCCTTGAAGGATCGACCTCGCGAAGCCACCGGGACCATGCTGGGGTTGGCGGGCTCCCTGCTCATCCACGGGCTGGCGCTGCTCCTCGCCAGCGCGGTGGGCACCGCGCCCCAGATCGACTTCGAGTTCGAGCTGCCGGCGGAGGTCGAGTTCGGCCTCACCGAAGGCATGGAGCTGGCGGAGGCGGACGGCAGCCCGGCCTCGGCCCCCGTGGAGGCCAGCGCCGATCCAGGGGGCGCGGGGGCAGGCGCAGGGGCGGACACACCGGGCCCCGACGCGGGCATCGACCCAAGCGACGCGGGCATCGACCCAAGCGACGCGGGCATCGACCCAAGCGACGCAGGGATCGACGTGAGCGACGCCCGAACCGACGCGGGCGATGCGGGCATCGACGCCGGCACCGACGCGGGGGATGCGGGCGACGCGGGCATCGACGCCGCCGCTCTCCGTGCCGCAGCCGACGAACCTGCCCGCGAAGGAGCCGGAGAAGCCGGAAGCGAGGACGAGGGCCGCGCCGACCCGGCGCCCCTCTCCGGTCCGGCCCACATCCCGCCCGGCGCCCATATCGCGCTGCGTATCGACATGAACGAGGTCCGGCGCTCGCCCCTCGCGCCGGAGGTCCGGCGGCTGCTGGCCGCCATCCCCGATTGGGAGCTCATCCTCGCCGGCAGCGGCATCGACCCCCTCGACGACCTCGATCGCCTGCTCCTCGCATCGCCCAACCTTCAGCGTTCGAGGCTGGTGATCGCGGGGCGGCACACCCACGTCGACGAGACCGGCGACGGCCGCGACTACATCCGGAATGTGGTCCAGCGCTTCGGAGCGACCCGCGGCGAGCCCACCCCCTGGTCGCGCCGACACGGGGTCGAGGTGGCGCCGTGGCCGAACCAGGACACGACCGAGCGGGTCATCGCCGTCGTGGGCCCCCGGCACTTCACCATCACCCGCCCCGAAGACCTCCAGCGGACCCTCTCGGTCGCCCACGCGCGCGCAGAGCGCGACGACGAGGACGACGACGGCGATCTCGAGGAGGCCCGCGGACCTGACGCGCTGCTCTCCATGGGACCCGGGGACGCCTTCACCGTCGAAATCGAAGGAGCCCGGCAGTTCGTCCGCGTCGGCGACCGCTCACGGATCCCGACGCGGCTGAGGCTGGCGGTCCGCCGGGGCGAGGGCTCCGGCCTGCTCGTCCGCGGCGTGGCGACCTACGAGTCGCCGGAGCAGGCGCAGGCGGCGTTCGACTACTGGAACGGCCAGCGAGAGCGCATGGCCCGCAACACGATGGTCCGGCTCATGGGCCTGGCGAGCGCCCTGGGAGACGAGCTGCTCGAGGTGGACGGGCCGACCCTCCGCGTGCACGGCCCCCTCACGGAAGCCCAAGGGCGCCTGCTCCTGGGCTACCTCGAAGGGATGGTGCGCCGGCCCCGGCGCCGCGCCCCCCGGCAACCGCATCCCACCGCAGGCGACGATGGAGCCCCCGAGCGCAGCCGCGTCCGGGAGCCCTGAGAGCCCGCCGAACCGCCCATGACGGATCGCACGCGCTACCGGAATGAACGATTGGGCGCGATGCGATGCGCCGGACCGAGAGGTGTACGGGGCGGGCCGAGGCCAGGTTCAGAGCACGAGGTCCTTGAGCTTCTTGACAGGGGTCGCCCGCAGCTTCTGGTGCTGCGGCACGTCGACGACCTTGACCTCGCCGGTCCCGGGGTTTCGGACGGTCTTGCCCTTCTGCTCCGGCACCTCCGTGAGCTTGAGCTTGACGAGATCCGGGATCACGAAGTCCTTCCAGCGCACGACCTTGCCGTCCTTGCTGGTCCGCTCCTGCCACAGACCGCGGCCTCCCAGCTCGCGCTTGATGAGCTCCTTGAGGGCCTCGAAGACCGCGTTGACCTCGCGCTTGGTCAGCCCGGTCCGGTCCGCAATCTCGCCCACGATCTGAGCCTTCGTCATTCGCTTCGCCGCAGCCATCGTCGCCTCCTGCTCCTGAAAAGGGCGTCTGCCGCCAGAAACGCGGGCATCGTAACCACAGCGCTTTTGACGCTGACAAGGGAAAAGCAGCTCGGCCATCCGCAAGATGACCACAGCCGCGGCGTGGGGCCCACGACGCACCACGGCCTCCCCTTCGATCGCGCAACCCATGGAAAGAACCCAGCTTTAGGCGACGAAGTGCCGCGCATCCCCCACGAATCCCCCGAGTTATCCCCGACTTATCCCCAAGCGGCGACGAGGGCTCGCGGCGGCGACGAGCCCGTCCGTGAGCGCCATCATGACCCTGCGCTCATCCTCGTCGCGGTGGTCGTAACCCAGCAGATGCAGCAGCCCGTGGGCGAGAAGAAAGGTCACCTCGTGAACGATGGCGCACCTGCCGGCGGCCTGCCGCCGAGCCGTCTCCAAGCTGATGACGACGTCGCCGAGGAGGTCCGGGTGCAGCGCGGGCCCCTCTCCTTCTTGCATGGCGAAGGCGAGGACGTCCGTCGGGCGGTCCTTTCCGCGGTAGTCGCGGTTGAGCGCGTGGATGGTCGCGTCGTCGCAGAGCAGCAGCGACAGCTCGGCCTGGGGGCGCCGGATCGCCGCGAGCATGCGCTCGGCCCGGCGGCGCACCTCGCTGGGGGCGACGCTCCGGCGCCGGAGGCCTCTCGTCTGGACGTGGACGGGCACGCCGAAGCCTGACCCAGCGCGCCGGAGCTTCCAAGCGCGGAGGCGTGCGTTGACACAGGGAATGCGTTTGGTATCCCGCGCTTGTCGGCCCTCCGGGCCGGAGGAGAGCCATGCCCGACATCGTCGCCATCCGCGCCCGCGAGATCCTCGACTCGCGAGGCAACCCCACCGTCGAGGTCGACGTCGAGCTCGCCGACGGAGCCGGAGGGCGAGCCGCCGTCCCCAGCGGCGCCTCCACAGGCGAGCACGAGGCCCTCGAGCTCCGCGACGGCGGGGAGCGCTACCTCGGCAAGGGGGTGCGCAAAGCCATCGCCCACATCCACGAAGAGATCGCCCCGGAGGTCGTCGGACTCGACGCCCTCGACCAGCACACCGTCGACGCGGCGATGATCGCCCTGGACGGTACGCCCTCGAAATCGAAGCTCGGCGCAAACGCCATCCTCGGCGTGTCGCTGGCGACGGCCCGAGCCGCCGCGAACTCGATCGGACTGCCGCTTTGGCGCTACATCGGCGGCGCGCAGGCACGGATGCTGCCCACCCCCTTCATGAACATCGTCAACGGCGGCGCCCACGCGGACAACGGCCTCGACATCCAGGAGTTCATGGTCGTGCCGGTCGGGGCGCCCTCCTTCGCCGAAGCGCTCCGGGCGGGCACCGAGACCTTCCATCACCTCAAGCAGCTGCTCAAGAAGAAGGGCTTGGCCACCAGCGTCGGCGACGAAGGCGGCTTCGCCCCTCGCCTCGAAAACAACGCGCAAGCCCTGGAGTTCGTCGCCCGAGCCATCGAGGCGGCAGGCTACGAGGTGGGCAAGGACATCGGCCTCGCCCTCGACTGCGCCGCGAGCGAGTTTTACGACGCCGAGGCCGGCACCTACACCTTCGATGGGCAGGAACTGGACGCCGAGGGGCTCGTCAAGATCTACACGGCCTACTGCAACGACCACGGCGTTCTGAGCATCGAGGACGGCTGCGACGAGAACGATTGGGATGGATGGCGCCTCCTCTCGGAGGTCCTCGGAGCCCATGTCCAGCTCGTCGGCGACGACCTCTTCGTAACGAACGTCGAGCGCCTCAAGCGCGGCGTCGAGGAAGAAGTCGCCAACGCGATCCTCATCAAGCTCAACCAGATCGGCACCCTCAGCGAGACCCTCGACACGATCCGCTACGCCGAACTGAACGGCTACGGGGCGATGATCTCCCATCGCAGCGGCGAGACCGAGGACACCTTCATCGCCGACCTGGCGGTCGCGACGGGCGTCGGGCAGATCAAGACGGGCTCGGCCTCCCGTTCCGAGCGCATCGCCAAGTACAACCAGCTCCTGCGCATCGAAGAGCAGCTCGGCGCCGGCGCCCTCTTCGCCGGGACCGCCGGCTTCGCCTGATATGTTCGAACGCGTCCTGATCGCCCGACGAGGCGAGGTGGCGGCTCGAGTCGCCCGCAGTTGCAAGAAGCTCGGCATCGAGGCGATCGCTCTGCACAGCGACGCCACCGACAGCGTCCACGTGCGGGCCTGCGACCGAGCCTGCCAGGTCTCGACGGAAGAGGGAGAAGTCCCGGCGGCGGAGGTGCTGCGGTGCGCCCAGGAGAGCGGCGCCGAAGCCGTGTTCCCGGGGTACGCCTCGCAGCGCCCTCGGCTCGATCTCGCCCGCCTCCTCGAAGCGGCGGCGATCCCCTTCGTGGGCGTGGATCCGGACGTCTTGCTGACGGTGGGCGACCGCGTCGCGCTGCGCGAGCTCTGCGAGCGGGCCGAGGTGCCGATGGTCCCCGGCGGCAGCCCGGACGACCTCGAGGGCGCCCTCACGATGGCCGAGCAACTCGGCTACCCGCTCGTCGTCAAGTGCGCCGAGGCGAGCTCCGGCGTCGGCCGCCATGTCGCCCACGACCCCGAGGAGCTACCCGAAACCTGGCAGCGGGCTGCCGCGCTCGCCGGGGAGCGTCCCCTCGTCGTCGAGACTCTGCTGGAGCGGGCTCGCGACATCGAAATGCTCGTCGCCTCCGACTCGCACGGAAACACCCTGCCGCTCATCGAGATGGAGACGAGCGTTCTCGCCAACGGGCGCGGCGTCATCCGGGAGAGTCCTTCCCCGGAGCTCGTCTTCGCCGCGGAGGGCGAAGCGATCCGCGAGATGATGGTGGACGTCGCCATCCGCGTCGCTCGCGAGCTCGCCTGCGTGGGCGTCATGTCCGTGCAGATGTTGATCACGCCCGAGCGTCGCCTCTATGTCCGCGGCGCTCGCCTGGGCATCCCCGCGCTGCACGCCGTCGCCGAGCGGGTCTTGCAGATGGACCTCGTCGCACTCCAGCTCGAGGTTGCGTCCGGGGAGGCCTTGCCCGAGTCCGTCGGCTTCGTCCAGCCCCACGGGCACGCGGCGGGGGCGCAAATCCTGGCGACTGACGACGCGCAACGCTCGGTCGCGGTCGAGACCCTGATCATCCCCTCCGACCCCCGGGCACGCCTCGAGCTCTCGGTAGGCGTGGGCCAGCCTGCGCCCCCGGACGACTGGCCGCGGCTGGCCAAGGTCACGACCTCCGCGCCGATCCGCCGCGAAGCGATCCTGACCCTCGACCGGCTCCTGGCAGGCATTCACCTCGACCCGCTGACGACGAACCTGGCGCTCCTCCGTCGCGTGCTCCACGACGAGACCTTCCGCGCCGGTCACTACGATCTCGCGCTGGTCGACCGACTCCTCGCCGCCTCCTAGCTAGCTAATCGCCGCGCAGGTACCCGTGCTCGTCGAGGTAGGCCAGGACCTGCGCGGCGCAGGCATCCACATCGGCGGCGGACGTGTCGAGCCGGAGCTCGGGCGCGTCAGGCGCCTCGTAGGGCGCGCTGATGCCGGTAAACTCGGGGATCTCCCCGGCGCGCGCCCGAGCGTAGAGCCCCTTCGGGTCCCGCGCCTCGCAGGTCGCCAGGTCGGCGGCGACATGCACTTCGACGAAGTCCCCCTCGTCGAAGAGCGCGCGGACCTGAGCCCGGTCCCGCCGATAGGGCGAGATGAAGGCCGCGATGACGATTGCACCGGCGTCCGTGAAGAGCCGTGCGACGTGGCCGACGCGGCGGATGTTCTCGGCGCGGTCGGCGGCGGAGAACCCGAGGTCCGCGTTCAGGCCGTGGCGCACATTGTCCCCATCGAGAACGTAGGCAAAAACGCCGCGCTCCAGCAGCCGACGCTCGACGCGGTGGGCCAGGGTGCTCTTGCCCGAACCGCTGAGCCCGGTCAGCCAGAGAGTGGCTCCCTTGTGTCCGTGAACGCGAGCGCGATCGGCGCGGCCGACTTCGCCGCGGTGCCAGGTGAGATTGGTGCCCTTCGGCGCGGTGCTCATGGCCCGCTCATAGCATGGGCGCGGGATCTGTACGTCCTGCGAGCGGCCCTCCCTCCCGTCGACGCGCCCCGCGGAGCGAGCCGGATCAGTCTCCGCTGCGGATGAAGCGGTCCACCGCGCGGTTGTGCGCATCGAGCGCCGCACTGAAGTGGTGACGCCCTCCCCCCCGCGCGACGAAGTAGAGGAAGTCGTGCTCCGCCGGGTCGAGGACCGCCTCGATCGCCGCGAGGCCAGGGTTCGTGATCGGCCCCGGCGGAAGCCCCCCATGCCGGTAGGTATTGTAGGGGTTGGCCGGGTCGTCGAGCATCGCACGCGTCAGACGCCCGTCGAAGCTCGCACAGCTGGGCGCCACAGAGCGAGCCGCGAGGCAACCGTAAGCCACCGTCGGATCGGCCTGGAGGCGATGCCGCGGCCGGAACGTGTCGCTCCGGAGGCGGTTGAGAAACACGCCGGCGATGACCGGGCGCTCGTCGGCCACCGCCGCTTCCTCTTCGACGACGGAGGCCAGGACGATCACCTCGCGACGACCGAAGCCGAGGGACTCGCGGAGCGCCCGCAGCCCCTCGGCATGCCGCTCGAAGAGCGGCGCGGTCCGGCGGCGATGGTTGTCGACCATACGCCGCACAACCTCGGCAGGATCGCTGTTCTGACGGAACTCGTAGGTGTCGGGGAAGAGATAGCCCTCGGCGCTCGTCGCTCCTTCGACGCCCGGCGCCGGCAACGCGCTGGCCCGCAAGAACGCCCGGCGGGTGCACACCCCCGCCTCCATCAAGCGCGCACCGATCTCGAAGCGGTTGAGCCCTTCGGGGATCGTCACCCGCACGGGCTCGCCGCGTTCGCCCGCGACGAGGCGACGGGCGACCTGCTGTGGCGTCAGGCCCGTGGCCAACAGAATCGACCCCGTGCGCAGCCGCCGCGCCGCGCCGCGCACGCGCAGGTAGGTCGCGAAGAGGCGAGCGTCGTCAACCACGCCGGCGGCCTCGAGATCCTCGGCCACGACGTCGACTTCGGGCGGGTCGGCGACCTCGACGACCACATGGCGGCGCTCCCCCGGCGCGGGTGTGCGTGGGTAGACGAGCAACAGCCACCCGACCGCAGCGACGGCGGCAGCGATGACGGCAGCGAGCCCAAGGAGCAGCCCTCGACGCTTCAGGGCTCGTCCTCGTCGTCCCATCGTCGCTCCGTTGGGGCCGCCCCTCGATACGCCCGGCGATCGAGCCAACACTGGAGGATGAGGGTGGCCGCCGCCTGGTCCACGACGCGACGGCGGGCCTGCCCACGGACCCCTGTCTCGCCGAGAGCGCGCTCGGCCTGCACAGTGGTCAAGCGCTCGTCCATGTATGAGACGGGGACGAGCAGCGCGTGCGCCAGGGCGTCGCCGAAGCGGCGGGCACGCCTGGCCGCCTCACCCTCGGTTCCGTCGAGGCGCAAGGGGAGCCCGACCACGACCTCAGCCACGGGGATGTCCCCGAGCAGCCCTCGGACCTTCGCCGCGGCCTCGCGGTCGTCCGGTGGACGGTCGAGGGTCGCCAGCGGCAGGGCGATGCTCCCGTCGGCGCCGTCCGAGAGGGCGAGCCCTACCCGCCTGCGACCAGGGTCGACTCCGAGCACACGCACCTCCAACCCATAGCATGGTTGACGAGCGCCACAGGCCCGAGGGTAGGGTCGCGGCATGCGGCTCGTGGCCGGGGACATCGGAGGAACGCACACCCGCCTGGCGATCGTCGAGGGAGGCGAGCTGTCGGCCCTCCGGACGCTGCAAAGTCAGCGCTATGCCGGCCTCGAGGACGCTCTGGAGGTGTTTCTCGCCGAGGTCGGCGTCGAGGCCGGGAGCATCGACGCGGCCGCCTTCGGCATCGCAGGGCCGGTCACCGGCGAGCTCGTCCAGGTGACGAATCTGCCCTGGACGGTCGACGCCGGAGTGCTCGCCCGCACCCTGAAAACCGACGCGATCCGCCTCCTCAACGATCTGGAGGCCGCGGCCTTTGGCCTCGACCGCCTCGGCCCGGAGGACACGCACACGCTCCAGGGCGGTGCTCGGGAGGCCCAGGGTCCCGTGGTGCTCATCGGCGCCGGCACAGGCCTCGGCAAAGCGGTGCGCGTGCCCCGAGGAGCGGCCGAGCCCTTGGTGCTGCGTTCGGAAGGCGGCCACGCGAGCTTCGCGCCCGCCAGCCCCGAGGACGACGCGCTCCTGAGCTGGCTCCGGCAGCGCAAGGCCCACGTCTCCGTCGAAGATGTCGTCTCGGGTCCAGGGCTGGCCGCCCTCTTCGCCTTCCTGCGCGCGAGGTCCAAGCCCGACCCGAGCTCCGGGCCACCCCTCGACGCCGCCGGCGTCACCCTCGCAGCCCAGGCCGGGGACCCGACG
>JALVDI010000114.1 GCA_027009115.1 Polyangiaceae bacterium
CTCCTCGGTGGGCGGCGGACGCTGCGAAGGCTCCGAAGCCTCCGAAGGCCTCGAAGCCTCCGAAGGCTCCGAAGCTGGTGCAGGGGGGCCCGGCGTGACAGGGCCGCGCTCCGGTTCGGGGCCCTCGCTGCCCCTGGGGCCGGGACGAGGTGCGGCCAAGGAAGTCGGGGGCTCCTCGGAGCGAGCTTCCGCCGCGCTTGGGGGTTCGTCGACCTCCCCACCGACATCGGCGTCGGTGGCGGCGTCCGGGTCGAGGTCCGCAGCGAGGCTGGGATCGATGGCAAGGGCGAGGATGAGCGCGGCCGCCTCTCCGAGGGCCCGACACGAGTCCGCTTCGAGCCGGCGCTCGCCGCCAGCGGCGCGGAGGGTGAGCTCCCAGCGCGCGTCGTGGCGGATCACCGCCTCGGCTTCGTAGGTGGCGAGCGGCTCCGTGCCCACGAGCCGCCGCACCTCGCCCTCCACCTCGGCTTGCGTTGGGCAGCTCGCGCCGGGAGCGTGCCACCGCAGCTGGAGCTGGGCGTGGGCCGGCGTGGCGAAGAGCAGCCAGGCGCCGAGCACGAGGGCCCGCTCCGCGACCGTGGGCCCCCTCGATGCCGCCTGCGCACCCATCCCCCACTGCCGTATCATGGGGGCGGCCCGATGTCGTCAACCGTGCGGAGCGCTCGACGTATGCTCGGCCGGTGCACGACTCCACGTCTCTACGGGCTTTCATCGACGCGGACCCTGCGCTGGCGGCCATCCTCGGGGAGCTCGCGGAACGCTGCGACCGCGATCCGCGGGGGAGCGATCCGGGCCACGACGTCGCGCACGCGCTACGCGTCGCGCTGTGGACCCTGCGCCTGGCCGAAGGGGTCGACCCTCGCTGCTCCGTGGCTGCCGCGCTCCTGCACGACGCGGTCAACCTCCCCAAGGATTCGCCCGAGCGCTCGATGGCGAGCGAACGCTCCGCCGAGCTGGCCCGGACGCTGCTCCCGCCCCTCGGCTTCGACGCCGCCGAGGTGGACGCCATCGCCACCGCGATCGCCGACCACAGTTACAGCCGTGGCGCGACTCCGCGATCGACCCTCGGGCGCGCGCTGCAGGACGCCGACCGCCTCGAAGCGCTGGGGGCTCTCGGTCTCTGCCGCACCTTGAGCTGCGGTGCGCGTATGGGCGCCCGCTACTTCGATCCGGAGGATCCGTGGGCGAGCCGCCGCCCCCTGGACGATCGGCGCTTTACCGTGGACCACTTCTTCACGAAGCTGCTCGACTTGCCCCGCACCATGAACACGACCACGGCGCGGCGGGAGGCCGAGCGGCGCGCGGCGTTCCTTTGGCGTTTCCTCGAGGAGCTGGCCGCAGAGATCGGCGCTCCGCTGGAGCGCTAGCTAGCTTGCTTGCTCGACATTTCCTCGCCTTGCGGATGCGCCATCGGTCCCGCTCAGTCCACGGATCGATCGACGATCGCTGTTGAGATGCGCTGTAGCTCGCGAGGATGCGCCTGCGCGATGCAGCCGAGGAAGTCCTGAGAATTGACGAGCCGCGATGGGTCGCACCGAAGCGGGCTCTCGGGCGTGAGCGTCTCATTCACAGCGTACGGGGCGCGGCATCGGGAGGCGCAGCCGCGGCCGCTCCGGATCGAACACGTCCGAGGGGCGCACGATGCCGCCGCGCTCGCGCAGACGCGCCGCGATGGCTTCGCGGATTGGCGTCCCGCTCCCATCGAGCTGCACGGCGTCGGAGGGGAGCCCTTCGAACAGGGGCGTGGTCGCCAGGTAGTCGCTGGTGACCACCTTCAGGCGCTGTCCATCGGTGACCCGGCGGCCGTGTCGGTCGCGCAGCTCGACGACGAGCTCGTCCCCTCGACAGCGCGCGCGGGCGGTCAAGCCTGCGAGGATCAGCGTGCCGGAAGAGTGCTGGAGGTTGAAGGCCACGATGCGCGCAAGCTGAGCGCCGCTCAGCTCCACGGTCGCGAAGCGGTTGTCGAAAGGGAAGGCCTCGTAGAGCTGCCCATAGGTCAGCGGGCCGGCGTCGAGGTCCGCCCGAACGCCTCCGGCGTTGAGGAGCGCCGCGTCGGCTTCGGGCCGGATCTCGTGCATGAGGTCCGCCAGCCAGTTCCCTAAGGCCGACTCGTCGCGGTAGGCGCGCCGAAGGGGTTCGGCCAAGGTCACGCCGAGGGGTTCGCGGCGGCGCGCTTCCGCGGCGGCGAGCGCGGGTTCGACGACGGCGGCGACCTCGGCGCTCGGCACCACCGCCTCGCCCTCGTATTCGCCGGGGACACACGTGCCCTCCGTCGCGGTGCAGAGGTCCCGCGGAGGGAAGATCCGTTGGTCGACGACCTGGCCGTTCTCCAGGGTCAGGTCCACCCGGCCGAAAGCACGCCCCAGCGCCCAGCTTTCGATGACGGCGATGCCGTGGACGCGATGGGCGACGGCCTTGTGCGTGTGCCCGCCGACGATCACGTCCACGAGCCCTACGGGCAGCGCTTGGGCCACCGCGAGGACTTCGCCCCGATCGCACGACGAGAGGTCGTCGGGGTCGTCGAGGGCCCGGCACTCGGCGCCGGCGTGCGCGACGACGACGACGACATGGGCACCGTCGGCGCGCAGCCGCCGCGCGAGGGTCTCGATGGTCGGGGCGAGCGGCGCCATGCGCACGTCGCGCACGTTCGCGGCGATCGTCGTCGATGGGGTCTCGATCGTGCCGACCCCGACGATCCCGACCCGCACTCCGGCACGTTCGAGGAGGACCGAGCGCCGCACTCCGGGCCAGCTCACCGGTTCGCCCGTCGTGGCGTCGAGGTAATTCGCCCCGAGCACCGAGAACGTCGCCTCGCGCACCCGAGCGAGCAGCGCCCCCCGCGGATCGTCCGAGGGGGCCTGGGGCGTGGCGGCGGGACCTACGGGCCCGTAGTCGAATTCGTGGTTGCCGATGGCGGCGGCGTCGTATCGAAGCACGTTGTAGGCCGCGACGACCGGCGCGCCTTCGGCCATGTTCGAGGCGAGGGTCCCCTGCCACATATCGCCTCCGTCGACGAGGAGTACCCCTCCGTCCTGCGCCCGAGCGGCGCGCACGTTCGCCAGGTAGCCGGCCAAGGTCGGCAGCGTCTCGAGATGCCCGTGCAGGTCGTTGGTGCCGATCACCGAGAGGACGACGCGGTGGGGTGGGGCCTGTTCCCGACCTCGGAGCGAAGGCACCTCGTCGAGGGGCGGCGTCGGTGGCACCGGCGCCACCGTGGGCCCGCAAGCGAGCAGTAGAAGGACGCATCCCTGGAGCAACGAGCGCATGACCCCAGGTGCTAGCGAAGGTCGCACCCTTTGGCCACGATCGATTGTGTTATTCCGGCGCCGTGGCTGTTCCTGGTCTCTGGGAGTTCCCGCTGATGTTGCCTCGACACGCTTTCTCGGTGCGCGACGCGGCGCGCGCTGGCGACGTGTGGCGGGCTTTCCAGGAGGTCGCCGTCGAGGGCTCGTCCCGCGCAGGCTGGCCGCCGCTGCGATACCGGGCGGAGGGGATCGCCTTCGTCATGAGGACCATGACCGTCGAGCACGGTCTGGAGGCGCTCTACGGTGAGCCCTTGTGCGCGCAGACCTGGGTGCGGCGCTTCCGGCGCGATACATTCTCGACCCGCGAGGTCCGTCTTCGATCGGATCGCGGGCTCATCGCGAAGGGCACCCAGGAGTGGGTCCACGTCGACCATCGGCTCGCGCCGTGCCGAGCGTCCCGCGGCTTTCTCGAGGCCTTCCCCATCGTAAGCCGCGACGACGATCCTTCAGCGACCCTGCCCCAGTGGACCCATGAACCCGGGGAGGATCGCTCCTTCGAGTTCGACGCCTGGTACACCTGGATGGACCCCCTCGACCACGTCAATCACCCGGCCTACGTCGACTTCTGCGACGAGGCGATCGCGCGGGTCGTCGCCGAGGCCGGGCTCCGCCCCGTGGACCTGCGACCCCGGGCGGAGACGGTGACGTACTCGCGAGGCATCGTCGCGCCCGAGCGGGTTCGCGTGACCACCCGGCGCCTCGGGCGCGCCGCGGACGCGACGGTGTTCGAGCATCGCGTCTGGGTCGGCGAAACCGTCTGCGCCAAGGCCCGGACCGTCCGCGAGATGGCCGACGGCGCGTCCGAGGCACTCTTCGCGGCCTTCGACTGAAGCGCATCTCAAAAAGGATCGTTGTTCGATCCGTGGACTGGGCGGGACCGCTGGCGCATCCGCGAGGCGAGGGAATGTCGAGTATTCTCGAGGGAGTGGATGGCGGCAGAGGGCGTGCGCAGGCCGCACAGCGGCGACGAGGGGTTTTGAGATGGGCTCTAAACGCTCCCAGCTACTCGTGCAGGCGAAGGTTCCAGACGCGGACGACCACGCCGTGGTGATCGAAACCAACGATCAGTGAAGGCACCGGCCCGGCGTACCCATCGCCGAGCCCTCCCACGCCGTAGAACCAATCATCGCTGTCAAAGCCGAGCTCGCCGCAGCGTGGGTGTCGCGAGCACGGGTCGCCGCGACCGATCCGCTCTTCGACCTCGAAGCGACGAAGCCCCTGGAGCGCGTCGGCGTCGACGACCTCTTGGACCGTGCGGCTGTGCCGGGCAGCCGCCTCGGCGCTGGTGACCGGCGCGTCCATTGCGTCGCGCAGGTTCGCCAGGAGCTGCGCGCGCGGCACCGACGGCCCGCCGCACGCGACGAGGAGGATGGCGCAGACAAGGGCTCTCCCCATGCCGCGAGCCTACCGAACCCCGCACGCCGCGAACAGTCGCAATCGAGGTCCTCTGCTCAGTCCGCCCTGCGCGACAAGAGGGCTCTCCGCGATATCCGCCGACCGATGGATTCCACGGGGCGCACGTCCGGCGCTTCATCCCAGGTGCTCTCGAAGCCG
>JALVDI010000115.1 GCA_027009115.1 Polyangiaceae bacterium
CGACGCGACCTCGACCAGGTCTTTGCGACCGGGGCCACGGTGGCGCGCCGCGCGCTGAGGCTGCTCCGCGCCGGCGAGACTCAGCGCGGCCTGCTCCTGCTCGGCGACGACGATCTGACCTCGGTCGCGCTGCGGCTGCTGCTGGACGCCGCAGGCAGCGATCGCAAGGTCTGCGTCGCCGAGATCGATCCGGCGCTGGTGGACTTCCTACGTGAGCACGGCGTCGAAGCCCTCGAACACGATCTGCGCCGGCCGCTGCCCAAGACACTGCGCCGCCGCTTCGGTTGCGTGTTCACCGATCCGCCTTATGCGCCGGCCGGGTTCAAGCTCTTCGTGGGCCGCGCGGTGACGGCCCTCAAGGACGACGGCCGCCTCTACGTGTGCTTTGGCCAGAGCCGCCGCTCTTCCGAACGGGGCCTGGCCAAACAGCGCCTGCTCTCGCAGCTCGGCGTCTTCGTCGAAGAGGTCGTCCCCGACTTCAACGAGTACGAAGGCGCGGAGTCCATCGGCGCCCGGAGCGCGCTCTGGGTCACCCGGCGCACCCCCCAGACCCGCCCTCTCCCCTTCGACGAGGAGCAGCCCCTCTACACCCGGCGGCCCTCGTGACCGCCCCCTTCCCCTCGGCGACGGTCGCGCCCCTCCGAGAGCGCGAGAGACTCGAAGTGCTGCTCCTGCGGCGACACCCGGACCTGGCGTTCCATGGCGGCGATTGGGTCTTCCCCGGCGGTCGAATCGAGGCGCACGACGCGGACGGCGATCCCCTGGCGACAGCGCGACGGGCGGCGGTTCGGGAGGCCCACGAGGAAGCCACGCTACGCCTCGACCCAAGCGACCTCGTCCCTTTCGGGCACTGGACGACACCGCGGTGTCGGCCGCGGCGGTACGCGACCTGGTTCTTCTTGGCCCCCGCCGATGCTCCCGCCCGAGCCGACGGCCAGGAGCTCGTCGAGGCGCGCTGGTGGCCCATCGAGGACGCCCTGGCCGCTCGGGCGAGCAGAACGATTCGCCTCCCCCCGCCCACCTTCGTCACCCTCTGCCGTCTGCGGGGCCACACCCTCGAAGAGGCGATGGCGCTCTCGCACGAGGAGCGCATCCTCCCCAAGATCGTCCCGGTGCCGGGCGGGGAGTGCGCCCTCTACCCGGGCGACGCGGGCTACGCGAGCGGCGACCCGAAGCTGGCGGGGCCACGGCATCGGGGCTGGTACCTCCGCTCCGGCTGGCGCTACGAGCGCTCCGATGAGCGCGAACCTGATTCCTAGCGAGAGCGCCTGTGGTAGGCTCCCGCTCCAGATGCGTGGTTGCGGGATGAAGACCGGCGCCGTGTTGCTGGCGCTCGTCGGGGTGTCGTCCACCGCGCACGCAACGCCCCCCGACATCTTCGGGTACGGCCCGCGCACACAGGCGATGGGGATGACCGGCGTCTCCTACGCGGACGACTACGAGGCAGTGTGGGCCAACCCCGCAGGGCTCGCCGCCTCCGAGCGCTCCGGCATCGCCCTCGGCCTTCAAGCCGGCAGCTTCGAGCTTAAGCTCGACGGCGAGCGTTTTCCCCTCGAAGCGTTCCAGGGCTCGACCATCGGCTTCCACATCCCCCTGCCCTTCGGCGGCCCTCTCGAAGACGTCTTGGCGATCGGCGCAGGCTTCTTTACGCCTTCCAAGACGGTCCTCCAGACCGACATCATCTTCCCGGAGACGCCGCAGATGGCGATCCTCTCGAGGAGCCAGTCGGTGCTCGTGCAGATGGGCCTGGGCGTGAACCTCGGCCGCTGGATCCCCGGGCTGCGCCTGGGCGCCGGGGTCTCGGCGCTCGCGAACATCCGGGGGCGGCTGCTCGTCCGACTCGACGAAACGAACCAGTTCCTGTCTCAGACCGAGACGCAGCTTCTGGCGAGCTTCAACCCCATCCTCGGCGCGCAGCTCGACTTGGGCGACGACTGGTCTCTCGGGCTCGTGTGGCGAGACGAAGTGCGCTCGGACATCGACCTGCGCATCGTCGTCGAGAACCTCCCGGTGGAGCTTCCGGAGATCACCATCACCGCCGTGCCCCAGTTCGATCCGCACACCCTCGCAGCGGAGCTCGCGTGGCACCCAGGACGCCACTGGCTCGCCGCGTTGCACCTGACCTGGCGGCGCTGGAGCACGTACCCCGGGGTGGTGGGCAAGACCACCTCGCACTCGAACCTGCCTCCGGCCCCCAACTTTCGCGACACCTTCTCACCGCGCCTGGGCGTCGAGTACCGGACGACGCGGCGACGCACGACCGGACTCTTGCGCTTCGGCTACGCCTACGAGATGACGCCGGCGCCGCCGGCCCGCATGGCCCCCGGCCGCGACAGCGAGGGCGAGGTCCGGACCGAGGACGGCCGCACGGTGTATCTGCCGATTCGATACATCGACTCCAACCGCCACGTCCTCACCCTCGGCGGCGGCACGGCCTACCGCAGCCCGTCCGGGCTCCTCGTCCGTTTCGATCTCTTCGCGCAGCTCCATCGGATGACCAAGCGCGAGCACCTGGTCCCGGCGCCGGGGCGCGCGGACAACATGGTGAACGAGGGCTGGATCGTCGCAGCCGGCTGGGCCCTGGATCTGGATTGGTGATGCTGCGTCTTTCGATCCTCACCGCGGCGCTCCTCGCCGCATCCCACGCGGGCGCGACGCCGCCGGATGTCTACGGCTTCGGGCCGCGCTCGACCGCCCTCGGCGGGGCCGTCACCGCCGACGTCTCCGACATCAGCGCCAACTACTACAACGCCGCGGGCCTCGTGCACGACGGCTCGCTCCGCCTCGGCCTCGCGTACATGAGCTCGCAGCCGCGTCTACAGATCAACGGCGAGCGTTCCGATCTCGAGCGGCACGGCGCGCTGAACGTCGGCTTGGTGGCCCCCGCGACCTTCGGGGATCTGCGTTTGGCCTTCGGGCTCGCCCTCCATCTGCCGGATCAGCGGGTCGCGCGCACGCGCTCCACGGTCGTCGACCGCCCGCGCTGGGAGCTCTACGACACGCGCTCGCACCGCATCTTCCTGGCGACGAACCTCGCAGTGCAGCTCGCCCCTTGGCTGCGCCTTGGAGCCGGCATCGCGTTCCAATCTCCCTCGGTGCTCACCCTGGACGTGCGGGGCCGAGCCAACGCGCTCCGGCCCGAAACGCTATCGCGGCTCGAGCACCAGTTCAAAGGCGACCTGACGAGTATCCGTTACCCGACGGCGGGCATCCAGGTGCAGCCCCTCGAGAACCTGGAGTTCGGCCTGACCTACCGCGGCGCCTACACCCTCGAGAACACGATCATCGCGCTGGCGGACGCAGACATCGTTGGGCTGGGCGCGCCGATCCCGCTCCACTTCGCGCTCACGACCATGAGCGTGAGCCTGTACGGACCTCAACAGGTGTCCCTCGGCGTGGCCTTCCGACCCATCGAGCGCCTCCGGGTGGGGCTGGAGATGACCTGGTACGACTGGTCCAAGCACCCGAGCCTCATCTCGAACCAGGAGGTCATCCTGGAGGCCGAGCCTCCCCCCGGCCTCGGCATCGAGATCCCCGACGAGATCACGACCCTGCCCCCCATCCCCATGGGGATGCACGACACCTTCGTGCCCCGGGTCGGCCTCGAGTACCGGGCCGTTCAGCGCGAGGCCGTCGAGCTCGACCTCTGGCTCGGCTACGTCTACGAGAACTCGCCCTTCCCTCCGCAGCGAGGGATCACGAACTTCGTGGACGGGGACAAGCACACTCTCAGCCTCGGCCTCGGCCTTGGCCTGACCGACCTCGAGCCAACCCTCCCCGGCCGGCTGCTCATCCAGGTGTGGGCCAACTACGCGCGGGTCGTCCCCCGCGACCACATCAAGGACTCCCTCGTCGATCCGGTCGGCGACTACCGCGCCGGCGGGCACCTCTTCGCCGCCGGCGGCGGCCTGGAGATCGTGTTCGAATGATTCGAGTCAGACGCCCCCTCTTCACGCTCGTGGCGATCCTCGGCTGCGCCACCCTGGGCAACGAAGCGCCCTTCCCCGCGCCGGTCCAAACGAGCGGAGCCGGCCCCTTTCGGCGCCTCGACCGCTACGAGACGGGCATCCCCGGCAGCCCCGTGGGGCGAGCCGCGATGCTCGCAGGCGCGACCACCGGCGGCATGTTCGTCTCCGGCTACCTCTTCTACGTCGAAGCGCCGCCCAAAGCGGAGCCCCCCGAGCGCGACCAAGGCCTGGCCCCCGACGAGGTGGACTGGGCCCAGTTCGAGCCACGCCGCATCCTTCGCGCCCCCTCGCGGCCGGCCGATCTGGGGCACGACGGCGGCGTCGAGGTGCTCCGGGCTTCCGAGGGCTGGGAGGGCGGCGGCGTCTACGACCCCTGGGTCGTCGCCGACGAAGAAGGGCGCGCGGTGCTCTACTACGCCGGGGACGGCGGCATCGGCATCGCGACGGCGCCATCCCTCGACGGCGAGTGGACACGGATGGCGGGCCCGATCGTGCCCGACGCGCGCTCGCCCTCGGTCGTGCCGGCTCCCGACGGCGGGTGGCTGATGTACTTCGAATCGGCCGAGGGCATTGGGGTCGCACGATCGAGGGACGGCGTCTCCTTCACGGAGCTGACCCGCACCCTCGACCTGAGCGCCCCGACGCCCGCGACCGAACCCGCCGAACGCTCGGTCCGCCGCCCCGGCGCTGTGACGGTGACCACGCCCACCGGCCGCCTCCTCGTCCGCTTGTACTTCGAGTCGCTCCGAGAGGACGGCACGCGGGCGATCGGCTTCGCGGCCAGCGAAGACGGCGTCACCTTCGAGCGGCGGCCCGGGTCGGTCTACGACGAGGACGACCCCGGCGCACCCGCGCCGTTCGTGGATGCGGAGGGGCGGACCCGACTC
>JALVDI010000116.1 GCA_027009115.1 Polyangiaceae bacterium
CGGGATATCGATGTGCGTCGGACAGGCCTGCACGCAGGGCGCGTCCTCGCAGTAGAGGCAACGAAACGCTTCCGTCGTGGCCTGATGGGCATCGTAGGCCGGCTTCGTGTCCTCGAAGACGAGCTCGCTTCGATTCTCCGGGATCTCGGTACCGTTCATCGCTTCTCCCTCAGCCCTCGAACACTTCGTCGGTGATGTCCAGGGCGCGATCGATGATCGCGAACCCCTCCAAGAGCTGCTCCTCCGTGACGCAGAGCGGCGGATTGCACATGAAGGACGACCAGCGCACGAAGGTAAAGAGGCCCTCCTCCCGGAGCTTCTGCCCGAAGCGCTGCATGGCCGGATGGGTCTCGTTGTATCCCGCGAGGAGCTCCCCACGGCTGTTCTTCTGGATGTCCATCATGCCGAACAAGCCGATCTGCCGCCCCTCACGGACGGAAGGGTGCTTGGCGACGAGACGGTCCATCTCGGCGCGCATCGCCTGACCCATTCGAGCCGCGTTCTCGACGAGCCCTTCTTCTTTCATCACCTCGATGACCGCCAGAGCCGTCGCGGCGCCGAGCGCGTGCGCGTTGTAGGTCAGGCCGCCCCAGAACACGTGGTCGCGGAAATACTCGGCAATGGCGTCGCGCACGCCCATCGCCCCAAGGGGCGCGTAGGCGCTCGTCAGGCCCTTGGCCATGGTCACGATGTCCGGGACGATGCCGCCGTGCTCGAAGCCGAACCACTTCCCGGTGCGGCCGAAGCCCGCCATCACCTCGTCGCAGATCAGCAAGATACCGTGGCGGTCGAGCAGCTCGCGGAGCCCGGCGAGGTATCCCTTCGGCGGCGGAAGCACCCCGTTGGTGCCCGTGACCGACTCGATGATCATGGCCGCGATGTTCTGCGGCCCCTCGTACATGATGACTTCCTCCAGGTACTGGAGGTTGCGAGCCGTCTGCTCCTCTTCGGTCTCGCCGAAAGAAAAGTCGTAAGGCCGCGGGTCCATCACGCGGATGACCCCAGGCATCCCCGGCTCATTGGCCCAGCGTCGCGGGTCGCCGGTCAGCTGCATGCAGGCGTTCGTCGCGCCGTGGTAGCTCCGGTAGCGACTGAGGATCTTGTGCTTGCCCGTGAACAGCCGCGCGGCCTTGATGGCGTTCTCGTTCGCCTCTGCGCCACCAAGGGTGAAGAAGAACGTGTTGATATCGCCAGGCAGCAGGTCTGCGAGCACCTTGCCCAGGCGCGCCCGGGGCTCAGTGGCCGTGCCGGGGAAGACGTAGAGCAACTCGTCGATCTGCCGCTTCATCGCCGCACGCACCTTCGGGTGCCCGTGCCCGATGTTCACGCACATCAGCTGGCTGTTGAAATCGAAGTAACGTTTCCCTTCGGGGGTGTACATGTACACCCCTTCCGCGCGCGCGATCGGAAGGGGATCCACGGCTCCACTCGCGGCCCACGAGAACATCGTGTGCCGCTTGCAGAGGTCGATCATCTCTTGGGTGTCCATCGTCATCAGCTCATCCACGTCGCGTCTTTGGCCACTTCCCAGCGGCTCGTCACCTTGCGGGGGCGAGTCCAGAAACGGAATCCGTCGTACCCGGTCATGTCGCCGTTGCCGAACTTCGAGTCGTTCCAGCCCCCGAAACCAAAGGGCTCCCGCGGCACCGGCACGCCAATGTTCACACCGCACATCCCGGCCTCGAAACGTTCGATGGCGTAGCGCGCCGCGCCACCGTTGGTGGTGAAGACCGCCGCCGCATTGCCGTAGGGGTTGGCGTTCTCGATGGCGATGGCCTCGTCCAGGGTGTCGACGCGAATGATCGACAGCACGGGCCCGAAGATCTCGTCGCAGCCCGCAGGCATCTCCGGCGTGACTCCGTCGAGGATCGTCGGCCCCACCCAGTTGCCGGGTTGCCCCTCGACTGTGGCGCCACGACCGTCCACCAGCACCTTCGCGCCGCGCTTCTCGGCTTCGTCGATGTAGCGCGTGATCCGCTCGACGCTCTGCGGGTTGATGATGGCGCCCATGTCCTCGCCGAGCTTCATCTCGGAGGCGATCCGCACCATCCGCTCGATGATGTGCTGCACGTCTCCGACGGCGAGCATCACCGAGGCCGCCATGCAGCGCTGCCCCGCGCAACCGTAGCTCGATGCGACGACGGTCTCGCTCGTCAGCGTCGGCTCCGCGTCCGGGAGCACGACCAGGTGGTTCTTGGCGCCCCCAAGGGCGAGTACTTTCTTGCCGCTCTTGCTCCCGCGCTCGTAGACGAGCCGCGCTACTTTCGTGCTCCCGACGAACGCGAGCGCGGCGATCGTCGGGTCGTCGCAGAGCGCCTCCACGGCCTCTTTGCCGCCGTTGACGATGTTGAGCACTCCGTCGGGGAGCCCCGCCTCCTTGAATATCTCCGCGAGCCGCATGGCCCCGTAGGGCGTCTGCTCCGAGGGCTTGAGGACAAAGGTGTTCCCGGCCGCAAGGGCCTGCGGGAGCATCCACAGCGGCACCATCGTCGGGAAGTTGAAAGGTACGATGCCGGCACACACACCGACCGGCTCGTGGGTGACCGCGCAGTTGATGCCGCGGCTCACGTCGAGCTGCTCTCCTTGGGCGATGTTCGGCAACGAGCAGCCGTACTCGACGCACTCGATGCCCTTGAGCACCTCGCCTCGGGCCTGGGCGATGGTCTTGCCGTTCTCGTGATCGAGCAGCCAACTCAGCTCGTCGAGGCGTTCCTCCATGATGCGCTTGACGCGATAGAGGACCTGCGCCCGCTCCTTGAGCGGTGTCGCGCGCCAGGCCGGCAGCGCCGCCTTCGCCGCTTCGACCGCTCGCCTGACGTCGGCGCCGTCGGACCAGGCGACCCGCCCCATCTCCTTGCCGTGCCGCGGGTTGAGCACAGCGATGGTCTCGCCGCTCTGCGCGGGCGTCCATTCGCCGCCGATCCAGTTGAGACAGTCGACGTACTTGGTGAAGTCGTAGCTGCGGGCCGAGAACGTGAAATCAGTCATGGATACCTACTCTTCTTCGGTGCGCGCGGACGCATCCGCGGCGAGTTGCTGGGCCGTGGGCGCTTCGAGCGCCGCGACGCCCCACCGGGTGAGGCCGCGCTCGAGGTCTGTGCCAGGCACGAGGTTGTCGAGGACGACGGCGATGAGCGCGCCGACCGCCATGCCGGTCTTGCCGAGGGTGTTGGCGATGTCGGCCAAGGTCCGCAGCGCCCAATGGGCGCCCTCGGCGCTGAGAGGGTGGGCGTCGAAGTAGACAGGGACGCTGAGACCCATGAAGAACGCGAAACCGATGATGAAGAGGTTCCGCGGCGCGTTCATGTCGACGAGCTGAAGGTTCGACAAACCGACGGCGGCAATCATGCCGAACAGGACGCAGTACATGCCACCGACCACCGGCTGCGGGATCGTCGTGAAGAGCGCGCCGAACTTGGAGACGGTCCCGAGCAACAACATCAGTACCGCACCGGCCTGCACCACGCGGCGAGAGCCCACGCGCGTCAGCCCGATCGCCCCGATGTTCTCACTGTAGCTCGTGGTCCCGTTGCCCGTCCCGAAGATCCCTGCCACGACGCCCCCCAGCCCTTCGGTCCCGATGCCCCGGCTGACGACCTTGGGCGTCGGCGTCGGAGCGCCCGAGAGACGCGCGCAGGCGAAATAGTCTCCCACCGACTCCACGATGGAGGCGGCCACCCCGGCCAGCATTCCGACGATGGCCGCGAGGTCGAACACGGGCAGCCCCCATTGGAACGGCAAGGGCACGCGAATCCACTCGGCCTGAGCCACCTTCTCCCAAGACGTGTACGCCGGGTGGCCCGGCGCGAAGACCCCCAGCTCGCTGAGCACCACAGCCACCAGCCACGCGCCCCCCATGCCGAGCAGGATCGGAAAGAGCTCGAAGGCGCGATGCCGGCGCCGAAGGATCTGCGAGAAGAGAACGATCAGGGCGATCGTGAGCCCTCCGATCCCCCAGTGCTTGCCTGCTTCGGGCGCGCCGAAGGGATAGAGCGCAAGCCCAATGAGCGCGATGGTCGGCGCGATCGTCACCGGACCGACGAAGCGAAGCATGCGCCCGATGAGACCCGAATAGCCCACGGCCATCTGCACCACGCCCCCGACGATGACGGCGCCCTGGATGTGCCGCATGCGGACCTCGAAGCCGGCGTCCTGCAGGGAGGCCATGCCGCAGATGGCGATGGCGGGCGCGAGAAACGAGAACGTGCCTCCCTGGACGATGGGCAAGCGGTTGCCGATTGTCGTCTGCAGCATCGTCGCGATGCCCGACACAAAGAACATCGTCCCAATGAGCCAGCTCAGCTTCTGCGGATCGTCGGCGATGCCGAGGGGTCCCGCGAGGATGAGCGGGATGGCCACCGTCGACCCAAACATGGTCAGGTAGTGCTGGAGCCCCAGAGCCGCCGTCTCGAGGGGCGGCGGCACGTCGTCGACGCCATAGATCAGGCGCGCCGGCACGGTCTGCTGCTCGACGACGGCCACGCGGCCCTACTCGCGATCCACGGGCCCGGCTTCAGCGAGCTCGTTGCGCAGCCGCTGGCTGGCCCAGTAGGAGGGATAGCATGGCCGCTCGACATACCGGCCGGTCCCGCGCTCCGTCCGCAGCCCACGGTCGTCGAAGAGCACCCGCCCGCGGCTGAGAGTGATGGCCGCCGCCCCCGTGACCTCCATGCCCTCGTAGATGTTGAAGTCCACCTGCTGGTGGTGGGTTTTCTTGGAGAGGGTGCGGGTTCGCTCCGGATCCCAGACCACGATGTCGGCGTCGGCCCCAGGCAAGAGCGAGCCCTTCTGAGGGTGGATGTTGAAGATCTTGGCGGCGTTCGTGCTCGTCACGGCCACGAACTCGCTC
>JALVDI010000117.1 GCA_027009115.1 Polyangiaceae bacterium
CGACGGCGGCGATGTTGTGGTCCATGGCACGACAGACGACGCACCAGCTCGCCCAGAAGTGGACGAGGGTGGGCTCCTCGGCCGCGAGCGCGACCTCGGCACCGGAGAGATCTTGGCCATGCAGCGGTGGCGCCTGGCCCGTAGGCAGGTCGCGCCGCTGCCAGGCGCGCAGGGCAACGACCGCGACGATCACCACGAGCAGGTCCCGGGCCCAACGCCTCAGGCGCGAGGGGTGTCGTCCGTCGCCCAACCGCTCACCCTTCCTTCGGTGGGTCCGGCCAGTAGCCTTCGGTCAGTGGCGGGGCCTCGGCCCTCGCTCGGCTCCCCGCGGGTCCGAAGCTCGCCACGATCGCCTTGAGATCCTCGCGCGGAGGCGAGCGGCGCGGGGGGATCGTCGCGGGCTCGGCGAGGGTCTCGACATGGAGGGTCTGGGTCGGGAAAGCGAAGTCGACTCCGATGGCCTCCGCCAAGCGCATGATCTCGAGCAGCACGTTCTGGCGCTGCTTGAGCTCTTCCGTCCAGGAGGGTACCCGCAGGAAGAAGTAGACCAGCACCTCCAGCGCGCTGTCGCCGAAGTTGCGGAAAGCCACCTCGTAGGAGTCCTGCCTCACGTGCGGGTTCGCCTTGAGGATCGCGCGGACCCCCTCGACGAAGGCCTGCATCTGATCGGGCGAGCTGTCGTAGGTGAGCCCGACCGTCAGCATGCAGCGCCGGTAGCGTCGTCGGCCGAAGTTGTCGATGGCGGCGTTCGCGACGGTCGAGTTGGGGATCGAGATCACCGAATCGTAGAATGTGCGCACGCGGGTCGAACGCATGCCCACCTCTTCGATGATCCCCTCGTGCTCACCGATCTTCACCCAGTCGCCGATCTGAAAGGGCTGGTCAGCAAAGATACTCACGCTGCCGAAGAGGTTCGCGACCGTGTCCTTGGCCGCCAGCGTGAACGCCAGGCCGCCCAGGGAAACGCCCGCCAGCAGCGAACCAACGTCGATGTCGAGGTTCTGCAGAACGAAGATCCCGCCCATGACGGCGACGAAGACCTTCAGGGTCTTGCGCACCAGCGGCACGATCTGGTCGTCGAACTTCGACTCCGTGCGGGCCGCCCGCCGGGCAAAGACATCGGCGCCGAGGTCGACCAGCCTGTAGACCACGAGCACCGCGGCGACCGCGGCGACCACGCGCACCGCGACGATGCCTACTTGGTTGACCCGCACGGAAAAGCGAAGCAGCGGCAAGGCCCACCACAGCACCCCCGACATCGCCACCGTCCCGATCGGGTAGGCCGTGTTCTGAAGGATGGTCGCGTCCGCCGACTGGCCTCGGAGCCGAAGCAAGCGTCCACCCCAGACCGCCAGGCCCTTGGCGACGATCCCCCGCACCAGCAGCCCGGCGAAGAGCGCCAGCAGCAGACCCACGATCTGCCAGAGAGCCGCGCCCGGAAAGACCTGGGCGCGCATCCAGGCCGGCAGGCGCTCCACGAAGGCCTCCACGTCGATGTCGAAGGTTGCCGCGTGAAGCTCTGGGGTGCGGCGCACGGTCTCGGCGGACACCACCCAGCGGTCGCCGAGCTTCACGAGCTCGACCCCCTCCAAGCGCCGGACGATGGGCAGGCGTCCCTCGTCGAGGGCATCGCCCGAAACCTCCGCGGTGTCGGGCAGCGCGTCGACGTCCACGTAGAGTCCGCGCTGGTCGAGCACGGCCTTGAGCTGGCGGGCCAGGGTTTCCCGCCGCGCCTGTTCGTGCACGCCGGCGCCATCCCAGTCGAAGCACCGCGTCGCGAGCTGCGGCCGGTCGTTGTCGGGCTGGAGGTTCGCCAGCCACGTGAGCACGGCGCGCCTCGGGGTCGAGCAGTCGGCCTGTGGCGGCGCCTGAGCCCCGGCGGCGGCGGTGAGCGCGAGGGTCCACAGAGCAAACACGAATCGACGGAACGTCACGCGGCGCGAGTGTAGAGAAGCACGCACGGAGCACAACCAGCGGGCGTTCTCGCCTCCCCGCTCCGGGCGGGCCACGCCCGAGGTCCGCTGAGCCCTGGACCCCGCCGCGGGTCGGCGGTATGCCCCCCGCGTGCGCACGCAAGCGATCGACCGGGTGCTCGAAGCCCTGGAGGACATCCGCCAGGGCAGAATGGTCATCCTGCTCGACGACGAGGACCGGGAGAACGAGGGCGACCTCGTCATGGCCGCCGAGCTCTGCACCCCCGAGGCCATCAACTTCATGGCCAAACACGGCCGCGGGCTCATCTGCCTGAGCCTCACCGAAGAGCGCATCCGCACCCTCGAGCTGCCCATGATGGTCGACCAGAACCGCTCCTCGCGGAGCACCGCGTTCACCATCAGCATCGAAGCGCGCGAGGGGGTCAGCACCGGCATCAGCGCCGCAGACCGCGCGCACACGATCCGCACCGCAGTCGCCCCCGAGACCCGCGCCTCGGACCTCGTCAGCCCCGGCCACGTCTTTCCGCTCAAGGCGGTCCCCGGCGGCGTCCTCCAGCGCACTGGACACACCGAAGGTTCCGTCGACCTCGCACGCCTCGCGGGCCTCGAGCCGGCCGGCGTGATCTGCGAGATCATGAACGAGGACGGCACCATGGCCCGCTACGAAGACCTGGTCGCCTTCGGCGAACGGCACGGGCTGCGGATCCTGAGCATCGCGGACCTCATCGAGTACCGCCTCGCGCGGGAGCGGCTGGTCCGCGTCGCGCGGGAGGGGGCCATCGCGATGCCGGGCGGGGCGTCCTGGAACGCACGGGTCTATGAAGTCGTGGGGGACAAGCGGCATTTCCTCGCCCTCGTTCACGGAGACGTCGACCAGACGCCGACCCTCGTGCGAGTCCACACGGCGAGCGTGCTGGGCGACGTGGTGGGCCTGACCCACGGCCTGCGGGTTCAGATCAAGGACGCGATGGCGCGGATCGAAACCGAGGGACGGGGGGTGATCCTCCTGCTGCTGCCCTCACCACCGGACCTCGCCACAGAGCTGGCCTTTTTCCTGGGCGAGGACGCGGAGCGACCCCGCCCCCAGCAGGGCGAGGTCCTCCGCGAGTACGGTCTGGGCGCGCAGGTGCTCTCGGACCTCGGGCTTGGCAAGATCCGCCTGCTCACCAACCGACCGCGGCGGATCCCGAGCCTCGAAGGCTACGGCCTGGAGGTCGTCGAGCAACTCCCCGTGAACCCCGCCCCCTGAGCCCACCCTTGGAACGCTCCCTGACGCCCAATCCTTTTCAGCCAACGCCGAGCCAACGACCATGACCACTTACGAAGGCAAGTTCACGGCCCCCGACGGCGCTCGCTTCGCCATCGTCGCCTCTCGCTTCAACCACTTCATCGTCGACCGCCTGGTCGAAGGTGCTCGGGACGCCTTCGCGCGGCATGGGGTCGCCGACGAGAGCCTCGACCTCGTGTGGGTCCCCGGCGCCTGGGAGCTACCCTGGGCGGTCGGTCGCCTCGCCAAGAAGCGCAAGCATGCGGCGCTCGTGGTGCTCGGCGCGGTCATCCGCGGCTCGACGCCTCACTTCGACTACGTCGCCGGGCAGGCAGCCGCAGGCGCGGCTCGACAGATGCTCGAGCACGACCTGCCGGTGGTCTTCGGGTTGCTGACCACGGACACGATCGAGCAGGCGATCGAACGCGCCGGGACCAAAGCCGGCAACAAGGGTTTCGAGGCAGCCCTGGGGGCCCTCGAGCTTGCGGACCTCGGTCGAATCCTCGAGGGGCTCTGAACGATGGGCGCGCGCCGCAGGGGTCGCGAGGCGGCCCTCCAGATGCTCTACGGAATGGACGCCGCAGGCTGGCGGACCGAAGACGCCATCCGAAGCTACTGGACGCATCTCGGCGGCACCGCCGAAGGCCGGGAGTTCGCGGACACTCTGGTGCGCGGGGTCGCCGAGTCCCGCGAGCGTCTCGACGAGACCATCCGGGGGGTCAGTCATCACTGGCGGCTCGAGCGCATGACCCGGGTCGACCGCAACATCTTGCGGATGGCGACCTTCGAGCTGATGTCGCTGCCGGACGTCCCACGCCGGGTGACCCTCAACGAGGCCATCGAGCTGGCCAAGCGTTTCGGGAGCGAGGGGAGCGCGCGATTCGTCAACGGGGTGCTGGACCGCATTGCCAGCGACCTCGGCAAGGATTGACGTGAGCTGCTGAGCCGATGGAGATTCGCTTCGTCCCGCCGGATCTGCGGCGCCTCGACCTGCTCAGGAGCGAGGCCATGGCCCTCTCCTTCTTCGAGGACGAACGCCCGCTTCGCGGGGCCCTGGGCCTCGCCGACTGGCGCCTCTGTGGCTTCCTCAGCCGGCAGATCGAAGCAGGTCGAGCCCGCGGCGAGCTCGGCGAGGTGCTGCTCGTGCCGGCCCGTGGACGGCTGACGCCGGACAAGATCTTTGTCTTTGGGCTTGGCCCACGCGCGCGCTTTGGGGCCGACATCCTCGACGCCGTCCTCGACACGATGTTCGACGTGCTCACCTGCGCCCAGGTGCGCACCAGCGTGCTGGCGATCCCGGGACGCTCGGTGGAGCTCATCCCCGCCAAGGACGCGATGCGGGCCCTGCTGCGCGCAGCGAGGCGCCGCCCAGAGACCGACGAAGTGACGCTCGTCGACGTGCCCGAGGCTCAGAAAGCGATGGCACAGATCCTCGAACAGGAGCGGCGCCGCGCCCGCGCGAGTTGGGTCGGGCCCGAGCCCTGAGGGCTCGCCGGCGTTACCGCGCCTTCTTCGCGGTGCTCTTCTTCTTCGCCGGTGCCTTCCGCGTCTTCGCGGTGCTCTTCTTCTTCGCCGGTGCCTTCCGCGTCTTCGCGGCACTCTTCTTCTTGGCCGGTGCCCTCCGCGTC
>JALVDI010000118.1 GCA_027009115.1 Polyangiaceae bacterium
CTCGGGGCGGACCCCAACCCGGCGCTCGAGGAATGGCGATGGGCTCAGGAAGGCGAAGAGCCCTGCGACCCGCGCGCGATCGACGCGGCCTGGGACCTGGTGACGCTGCACGCCGCGGCCGAGGCCCACAAGCTCAACCACGCCATGCGCACCTTGGCCGACGAGACCCAGCGCACCCTTCTGGCGGCCCTCGTCGTCGCCGGCGCCCGCGCCGTCGATGTGGGCACCCTCGAGGTCGTCGCCGCCGACGGACGCCGCTGGTTTCCCCGAGACCTCGACTTCATCCCGGGCCGCAACCACCTCGAACCCGAGCTCAGGCTCGAGTGCAGCGTGGAAGAGGGTCGGAGCTTTATCGACTTTCGTCTCTGGCATCGCTTCACCGCTTTCCGGCAGGAGGGCAGCGAGGGGCGCACGGCGAGCGCCGAGCGGACCATGGCGGTGCTCCTCACACCGCCGGAGCGCCCCATGAAGCAGCGAGCGCTGGACGGCGCCCGCGACCTGGAGCTTCAGAGCGAGGGCTACCTGGTCGTCCGCCACGAGCGCAGCGAGGTCTGGCGCGACCCCCTCAGCGTCGCCACCGACGCCCTCCGGACCCTCACGGAGACAGCGCGCTTCGACGCGGAGGCGCAGCTTCGCTGACCCCAGGCGCGCTGCACGGTGGAGCTCATGAACGATTTCGTCGATCCGGCCATCTTCAGGGGAGTGATGCGGCGCTGGCCGAGCGGGGTGACCGTGCTGACCTCTCGCGCCGATGACACCATCCACGGCATGACCGTCTCGGCGTTCTCCTCCGTGTCCGCCGAGCCGCCCCTCGTGCTCGTCTGCGCCAACCGCCAGTCGACGACCCACGAGGTCATCGAAGCCGGCGGCGTGTTCGCCGTGAACATCCTGGACGCCGCTCAAGAGGCGATCAGCACGCGCTTCTCCATCGTGCCAGGCCCCGACCGCTTCGAAGGCGTGGCCTGGACCGCGGGCTCCACGGGCGCGCCGCTCATCGACGGGGCGCTGGCTCAACTCGAGTGCCGCGTCCGCTCCGCGCACCTCGAGGGGACGCACACGATCTACATCGGCGAGGTCCTCGCGGGGTCGTTCCGGCCGGACGGCGAACCGCTCTTGTACTTCGACGGATCCTATCGGGTCCTCGACACCCCCTAGCTTCGCCTGGAGTGCGCGGGACGGCTTCGATCCCGCGGCGAGGGATGCTATGCCCCAGCCGATGACCGGCGACCTCGGCGACAACGTGCATGTAATCACCCACCCGCTGATCCAGCACAAGCTGACGATCATGCGCAAGAAGGAGACGAGCACCGCCGGCTTCCGCCGACTGCTGCGGGAGATCAGCATGCTGCTTGGCTACGAGGTGACCCGGGACATGCCGGTGACCTTCGAGTCGATCGAGACTCCACTGCAGCCGATGATGGCGCCGACCCTCGACGGCAAGAAGGTCGTCATCATCTCGATCCTTCGCGCCGGGGATGGGATCCGCGACGGGATGCTCGAGATCCTCCCGTCGGCGCGGGTCGGACACATCGGTCTGTACCGCGACCACGAGACCCTCGAAGCGGTGGAGTACTTCTTCAAGGTGCCCAGCGAGATGAGCGACCGGGAGGTGATCCTCTGCGACCCCATGCTCGCCACGGGCAACAGCGCGATCGCCGCCGTCGATCGGGTCAAGAAGACACAGCCCAAGAGCATCAAGTTCGTGTGCTTGCTCGCGGCCCCCGAAGGGATCCGAAACCTCCACGCGAAGCACCCCGACGTCCCGATCTACACCCCCGCAGTGGACGAACGCCTGAACGACAAGGGATACATCCTACCGGGCCTCGGGGACGCCGGCGACCGCCTCTACGGCACCAAGTAGCGCCCCGCGGATCAACCGGCGCGACGCAGATCACGCTCTGCTCAGCGCCGCGGGATCCGGGTCGACAAGGCAACGGGCGCGACGGGCCGGCAGTGCGCCCGAGTACGGACCGTGATGGATCGCGGTCGACACTGAGGCGGACTGGTAGGCTACAGCCCGTGCCTACCCGTGACCGGGCCCTCTTCGAGGTCTTTGGCCGGCTGCCGCTTCCGATGGTCCGCCTCGGTGAGCTCCCCACGCCAGTCCAGCCGCTCGGGCCCGTCCAACAAGCCCTGGGCAGCCGGAGCGAAGCCTGGGTCAAGCGCGACGACTTGAGCTCCGATGTCTACGGCGGCAACAAGATCCGCACCCTCGAAGTGCTCTTCGCGGAGGCTCTCGCCCAAGGCGCCACGCATGTGTACGCCACCGGCGCCTTCGGCTCGAACCATGCGGTCGCCACGCTCCTTCACGCCCCCCGCGTCGGCCTGCGTCCCGGCGCACTCCTCTTCCCCCAGCCGCCTTCGCTCACGGCCCTCGAGAACCTCCGCGTCCTGGCCTCGGCGGACGCGGACCGCCTGCGGCTCTTGCACTGGTCCCAACTGCCCTTTGCCGTCCCCTACCTCCGGGCGAGCCGGCGCCTGCGCGGAGCACGACCGTTCGTCATGGTCCCGGGGGGCGCCACACCGAGGGGCGCCCTGGGCTATGTCTCGGCCGCCCTGGAGCTCGCGAAGCAGGTCGCCGCCGGGGAGCTCCCGCCCCCGCGCGCGATCGTGGTCGGCGTCGGCTCCACCTGCACGAGCGCCGGGCTCCTCGTCGGTCTGCAGATCGCCGCGCGGCTAGGCATCGGCTTCGCCGCGCCTCCCAGGCTCGTGGCTGTGAGAGTGACGCCGTGGCCGATCACGAGCGCCACCCTGATCGTTCGTCTCGCCACCCGGGCGAGCGCGCTGCTCGAGTCCCTCACCGGGGATCCACGCTGCCGGGTCTCACGGGCCGTCTTGCGCGCGAACCTCGAAGTCGATGGGACCCAGCTCGGTCGAGGCTATGGCAGGCCGACGGCCGCCGGTCGTGAGGCGATCGCGCTCTTTGCCCGCGTCCGCAACCCCCGTCCCCTCGCCCTGGACACGACTTACAGCGGCAAGGCCGCGGCCGCCCTCGTCGCCCGGCTCCGCGCCAACGCTCCGGGCCCCTGGCTCTTCTGGAGCACGAAGTCGACGGCCCCGCTCCCCGCTCACGGCGCGTCCCCGAGCGACCCGGTGCTGCGTGGGTGGATGGCCCGGGCCGCGGGCGACGGTGGCCCCCCGACGACCGTGGGCAGGTAGCAGTCCGTAGCAGTCCGTCCCCGTGCCGACCGCGATGGATCGTGGTCGCGAAGACATCGAGAGACACCGAAGCATGCTGCTCAACGCGCGATGCGCCGCGCAAAGACGTACCCTCGACCGCCATGCGCACGGAGAGGTCTTCGGGTGGGCTAAGGGTCCCCAGTGGAAGAGCCCTCGTTCCGACGGTTCATGGCGACCTTTCTCCTCTCGAATCCCCGCGCTATTGTCGAGGGATTGCCATGAGACAGCTTGGCTTCGACTTCCTGACCTCCCCGGAGCGCAAGGCCGCGGAAGCTACGCGCCACTCGAGCCACCCGAAACCCGCGACGCCCGCCTCTCGGTCCACGACCACCGTCCGCGAGCCTGTGGACCAGGACGAACGCGGGACGCCGGCGACCCCGTCCGCCCCGTCCGCGACCGCCGGGGCCGCATCGGAGCCTCCTCGGGGACGCCACGGGGCCGCCTTCGACCTGGGCGAACGCCTCACACGGCTCATGGGCACGCGGGTCGAAGTCGTGGCCACCGACAACAAGCGCGTGATGCTCTCGAGCCGAGTCAAGCCCGGCCGTCTGCAGCTGCGCCTGCACCATATGTTCCTCGACGCCGACGACGAGGTCGTCGAGGCGATCGCACGCTATCTGAAGCGCAAGAGCCGCAGGGACGGCGCGACCATCGACGCCTACATCGCCGCCAACTACCACCGCATCGACGAACGCCCACGCCGCCGCCTGCGCCTGCGCCCCCAAGGGCGCGTCCACGACCTGAGGGCCATCCTCGACGAGCTGCGGCCCCTGTTCGAGGAAGACATGAGCGGGTTGCGGATCACCTGGGGACGGAAACCAACCACGCGCCGGGGCCAGCGCTCGCTCCAGCTCGGTGCCTACTCGGCGCGCGATGCCTTGATCCGCATCCACCCGGTCCTCGATCAGAACTGGGTTCCGCGGTGGTACGTGGCGACGGTGGTCTTTCACGAGATGCTCCACCATGCGCTTCCGGCCCAAGAGGTCGGCGGCGCCCGCAGGCATCACACACGCAAGTTCCGCCAGCGCGAGCGCGCGTACGTGGACCACGCTGCAGCTCGCGCCTGGGAGGAGGCCAACCTCCCGCGGCTCCTGGCGAGCATCCGGACGCTGCCCCGCTAAGACTCACCTCCGCGACCCACCGGGCCCCGGCTCAACTCGTCAGCTCGGCCTCGGCGACCTCTGGAAACAGGCCCCGCCGCTCGCGCTCGTCCACCCAGGCAGCGAAACGCCGGTCGAATTCGACTTGGACGTCGCGGCAGAGCTGCCGAGCGCTGCGGTCGTCGTGGGCGGTGTCGATCGGCGGCAGCACGTCGAACTCGAAGCGCACGATCTTCTCGGGCACCTTCCAGAACGGAACCCCCTTCATGAGGAAGGGGCGGTCGACACGGATCACCACCGGCACGATCAGAGCGCGGGTGCGCTTGGCGACCTCGAAGGCACCCCGCTTGAAACGTCGCAGCCGGCGCGCCGCCGAGCGCGTGCCTTCCGGAAAGATGAGGAGAGGGTGCCCCTTGCGGACGTGCTCGGTCATCCGTTCGAGCACACTGCTCCCGGTCTCAGGGACCTGGTCGTCCCCGGGAAAACCTGGCCCTGGGATGTAGTTGGTGCTGCGCAGCAGAGGACCGAAGGCGATGCTCTTGCGATACCAGCTCGACTTCACGACGCACGTGAGCTCGGGGAAGTAGTGGAGCAAGAAGAGCAGGTCGATGAAGGTCGGGTGGTTGGCCACGACGACGTAAGGCTTGCCGGCAAGCCCCTCGGGCACGTCGATGGGGCGATGCTCGACGAGGCCCATCAGGCGCATGTAGAGGATGAAGGTCCCGTAGCCCCACGCGACAAGTCGCGTGCAGCGCCGCCGATGCCGCTCCTTGTCGCCCAAGGCCAGCACGAAAAGCAACGGAAAGAGCACGATGCCGATGATCACGCTCAGGCCGAAGAAGAGCGCGAACGCCAGCGTCGTCAGGACCGCACGGAGCCAGCGCGGCATCATGGCACGGGACCCAAGACGAGCGAGGTGTTGATGCCCCCGAACGCAAAGTTGTTCGTCATGACCACACGAGGCGTCTGCTGGCGAGGCGCGCGGACGTAGTCGAGGCCGGCGCAACGCGAATCGACGGTCTCCAGGTTCCGACAGGCGGCCAGGAAACCCTCGCGCATCATCGCCAGGCACCAGGCCGCCTCGATGGCTCCGCAGGCTCCAAGGGTGTGCCCCACGAAACCCTTGAGAGAAGCGACCGGGACCTGTGCCCCGAACACCGCCGCCGTGGCCTGGCTCTCGGCGATGTCGCCGATCTCGGTGCCCGTGGCGTGCGCGCAGACGTAGTCCACATGGCCCGCGCCGATCCCTGCGTCCTCGAGGGCGAGCTCCATCACGCGCTGCATGCCTTCCTGCCGCGGGGCCGTGAGGTGAGCTCCGTCGCAGTTGCTCGCGTAACCGAGAACCTCGGCGAGGATCTCCGCACCGCGGGCCCGCGCGTGCGCCAAGCTCTCGAGCACGAGCGCCCCGGCGCCCTCGCCGATGACGAGCCCGTCTCGTGCGGCGTCGAAGGGACGGGGCGAGGCGTCAGGGTCGTCGTTGTACTTGTGCGAGGTCGCCATCAAGAGATCGAAGGTGACGGCGCTCATGTAGTGCATCTCTTCGGCACCGCCGCATAGCACGACGTCCTGCAGACCCGCGCGGATGAGCTCGTAGCCGCGGCCGATCGCCTGCGAACCGCTCGTGCACGCCGTGCAGGTCGACGCGATCCGCCCCTTGACGCCGAAGAACTGCCCCACGTTCACCGCGCAGGTGTGGGTCATGAGGCGGAAGTAGGCGTTGGACTCGAGGCCCTTCATCGTGTGCGGCGCGACCGCGAGGGGCATCGAAAACTTCTCGGTCTCCGAGCCCGAACCCGAGGTGCTGCCGAAGGCGACGCCGGTCCGCTCCGAGGCGAGTTGCTCCGGCGCGAGCCCTGCCTGCTCGACCGCCTGCTCGGTTGCATGCACCGCCAGGAGCGCGAGCTTGCCCATGGTGCGGCGCTTCTTGCGAGGATAGCGTTTGCGCAGGTCGAGGCCCTCGACCGTCGCACCGAGCCGCCCTTGTAGGTCCGCGATGAAGTCCCACTCGGGCATCTGCCGGATGCCGTGGCGTCCTTCTTGGAGGGATGCCACGGACTCATCGACGGAGTGACCGATGGGCGTCGTCACGCCCATTCCGGTAACGACGACGCGGCGCCCCTCCCTCACGTCGCCAGCTGCTCCCAGGCGCCCGCACTCGCCTGCCCGGCGCCCTTCATCAGTTCGTCGGCGACGCTGAGGTCACCATCGAACGCAAGGCTGACGAGCCGCCTGGTCTCGGCGAAGATCTCGTCGTTGCGCTCGTTGACCTGGCGTCGACTGCGCGGGGTGCCAACGTCGAGGAGCACGCCGTAGGTCTTGAGACCTTCCAGCTGGTGCTCGCCCACGTTGCGTCGATAGTAGGCCCCCGCCTCCTTGAGCTTGGCCGCAGCGCCCGCGAAGAGGTTGTTGAAGCCCTGGAGCATCTCCATGATGAACTCGCGGCGGCGGAGCATCGTCCGGATCCATCGCTCGTCGAGGTGCTTGTCGAGCACGTAGGGATCGAACACGAGGTTGTAGTAGAGCGCGGTGTCGAAGAAGATCTTTCCGCGCATCACCTCGTAGCTGCCAAAGGTCGGATAGAGCCCCTCATAGATCACCATCGTGGTGTCGAAACGGAACTGCATGTACTCGTCGTAAAGACGAGCGCGCCCGGCGACCTCTTCACCGCCGAGGTCCCGGCCGATGAGGTCGGCTACGAAGTCGTTCTCGAGCGCGATGAAGTCCGAGCCGGGGCTGTAAAACGGATCGACGAACGCACCGGCGTCGCCGATGCACGCCCAGCGCCGTTCACCGTCGAAGAAACGCTTGGTGCGGTATGCAAGCTGGGTGAAGGCATCGAGGTCCACGAGGTCGACCTCTTCGAGGAGGTCCGCTACGGCGCGGTGCTGGCGGAGAAACTCGAGGAAGCCCTTGGGCTTGTGACGCGCCGGGCTCCAGTCCTTGCCCTGCTGCACCACGCCGACGCTCGTCAGCCCTTCCCGGAGCGGGATGAACCAGATCCAGTAGCCGTCGTACATGAAGTGGTTGGTGCTCAGCACCCGCGAGGTGTACTTGGCGCGCGCCCGCCACGCCTCGACCTTCGGCCCGCCGCCCAGAGCGTGCGGATCGTCCATGTCCTTGACGCCGCGCAGCCGAGCCCACGCCGCCGCGACGCGGTGCCTCCGCTCGGGCAGCTTCAAGTTCTCCAGGCGGTGAAGCATCCCCTCGCGACCGGTGGCGTCCACGATCCACCGCGCCTGCCAGGAAGACTCGGCCTCGTCCTCGACCACCGTGAAGCTGTGCCCGTCCGCGGAGAGCCGCAGGTCCTTCACGCGAGCGCCGAGACGAACCTCGACTCCCTCGGCGGCGTCCATCGCCAACAGCTCAGGCTCCAGCCGCGCGCGGTCGAGCTGGAAGCTCGGCGACGGAGGCAGCGCGTTCACACCCAGCTCGCTCATCTCGCAGAGCGAGGCGTCCTTGGCGGCGGTGTCGAAGAAGTAGCGGAGCCCGTTCTTGGGCAGGTGCTCCTTGTAAATGTAGGTCGACAGGCCAAGGCGCTTGATGAGGTAGTGCGTCGCGATCTCGACCGTGCTCTCGCCCACCTTGTAGCGGCGCTCGGTGCTCTTCTCGAACAGAGCGATGGACGCCTCGGGCACGGCACGCCGAAGCTGGCGAGCAAGGAGCGCTCCGGCGAGGCCTCCCCCCACGATGGCGACGTCGACTCTCTTCATCGTTCCCTTCCCCTCGCTGCTGCAATCAACGTTCCGCCATATACCCTCGGAGCCTGCACCGAGCCAGGCCAAGCGTCGGCGGAATTGCCGCGGACCGACGAGGCCCCTAGGCTCACCGCATGCGCTTCGATGTGGCCGTCTGTGGAGGGGGGTTGGCGGGGCTGTGCGTGGCCCGCCAGTTACACCGGGAAGTCCCCGAGGCAAAGGTCGCCGTCCTCGAACGCTCGCGGCGCCCGATCCCGGAGGCCTGCCACAAGGTCGGCGAGTCCCACGTCGAGCTGTCCTCTCACTACCTCGGGAAGATCCTCGGCCTCGAAGAGAACCTCGAGGCCCGTCACCTCAAGAAGAACGGCCTGCGCTTCCTCTGCGGAGACTCACAGGGCCCCATCGCGGCCCGCCCGGAGATCGGCCCGGCGGAGTTCCCCCTCGTGCCTTCCTACCAGATCGATCGAGGCCGGCTGGAGAGCGACCTGCGGGCTCTTTGTGAGCAGGAGGGTGTCGCGCTGCTGGAGGGCGTCGACGTCCACGACATCGAGCTGCGAGGGCACGGGGACCATCTGGTCCGCACGAGCGAGGGAGAAGTCCGGGCACGCTGGGTGATCGACGCCAGCGGGCGTCGGCGCCTCCTCCAGAAAAAGCTCGGGCTCCGGCGGGAGAGCCCCGTCGCCGCGAGCGCCGCCTGGTTTCGGGTACGCGACGGGGTGCGCATCGGCCAGCTCGTCCCCGAGAGCGAGCGACAGTGGCATGCCCGAGACATCGACGACACCCGCTGGCTGAGCACGGTCCACCTGATGGGGGTCGGCTACTGGGTCTGGATCATCCCCCTCGCCAGCGGCTACACGAGCGTCGGCGTTGTCGCGAACGCCGACACACACGCCTTCCGCGGCTTCAACACCCCCCAGCGGATGCGCGCGTGGCTTGCGCGCCACGAGCCCCGGCTCGCCGAACGCCTCGCCGACGTTCCCTTCGAAGACTTCGGCGTTCGCCATGACTACAGCTACATGACGGCGCAGGTGCTCAGCGCCGAGCGCTGGGCGTGCGTGGGCGAGGCCGCGTTCTTCCTCGACCCGCTCTACTCACTCGGAAACGACTTCCTCTCGATGGCCAACAGCTTCGCCGTCCGATGCATCGGCGACGACCTACGTGGTGACCTCGACCCCGCGGCGGCCGCGGAGCTCGAAGGGATCCTGCTGCTGCTCGCCGCCGACTCCTCGCGCACGCTCTCGGGCAACTCACGGATTTTCGGGGACGCCGACGTGCTGGGCACCAAGGTCTGGTGGGACTTCTTCAACTACTGGGGCTTCAGCTGCCGCTTCTTCTTCTCGGAGCTGTGGCGGGAGCCCCTCGACGAGCTGCGGCGGTTCCGAGCGATGGCGCAGCGCTGGTACGACCTGAACACACACGCGCAGCGGGTGCTCGAAGCGTGGGCACGCCTCCGAGAACCGGGTCAGGCGCCGCGCAAGAAATTCGTCGCCATGCCGGCCCCGCGCACCGTCCTGGCGGACCTCCACGGCTCACTCCTCGAGGACCGCGACGCCGAAGCCGCGTACGCGCGTATGGAAGCGGATCACGCCGTCGGCGTCGCCCTCGTCACCGAGCTGCTCGTCCAAGCGCTCCTCGACCTGGGGCCCACGCGGGCCGCGGCGCTGGGCGAGGCCGTCGGGCTCGGGCGAGACTGGACGCTGCCAATCTCCCCCGAGCGCCTGGCCGCGGAAGGTCTGGGACGCCGAGAGCGGCTCTCGCGGCTGCCGCCGGTGGCCCGGGATCTGCAGCGGGCCGTGGGCCGTGCCCGCAGCGACACCGCCCTAGCAGAGCTGCTGCGGCTCGCCGAGGGAGCCCGCGAAGCCGCTGTCATGGCCCCGAGCTGAGCTTGCGAGCCCCGTCCTACGAGAGTATCTAGCCCCTCGAATGAGCATGTCCCGCGACGAGATCATGGAGAAGGTCGTCGAGATCCTTTCGGACTCCTTCGAGCTGGACCCAGCGACCATCAAACCCGAGTCCACCCTCTACGAAGAACTGGACCTCGACAGCATCGACGCCGTGGACATCTTCGTTCAGCTGCGCGACCTGACCGGACGGCGCCCGGACCCCGAAAAGGCAAAACAGATCCGCACGGTGGACGAGCTCGTCACGTTCGTCGAAGAAGAGCTGGCGGCGGCGGAGCGCGGAGATCCGGAGCCGGAGACGCCGCTGCCGGCCACATGAGCGCCGACCTCGACGCGCTCCTGGAGCGCATCCCGCACCGCGGACCGATGCGCTTCCTCGACGAGGTGTTGGCCGTCGGGCCCAGCTGGATCCGCACACGAACCACGCTCCGCGAGGAGTTCATCATGGCCCGCGACGGACTCGTCTCGCCGCTCGTGGCCATCGAGCTCTTCGCGCAGTCTGCCGCGGCGTTCATGGCTCACCGCACCGCTTCCTCGAACCAGCCCTTCGTACAGGGTGCGCTGCTCGGTTCCCGCAAGATGGACGTCTTCGCCGAAACCTTCGCGGTCGGTGACACCCTCATCGCCGAGTGCCACGAGACCTTTGGCGCGGGCGCCCTCGCGCAGTTCGACTGCCGCCTGACTCGGGGTGAGGAGACGATCGCCCAAGGTGTGATCAACGTCGTGTCGGGCGCGGGCGTCGTGCAAGGCTGACGAGCGGCGAGGCTCCGAGCGGGGTGGCCGAGACGGCCCTCGGGGAGGGCCGCTATACTGCGCTGGATGCAACGATACCTGCCCTGGACCCTGCTCCTGGTCGCCTGCTCGGGCACCTGCGGCAGCGACGACCCGACTCCGATCCCGCCGCCGCCCGCGAACGCCGCCGCCGAGCTGCTCCTGGACCAGGACGGCGTGCTCACGGCGTCCGGGCGCGCCAGCTACGAGGTCTCGGTGTCGCCCGGAGACCACGTCGAGGTGCGAGTCACCTCGCAGGCCTTCGATCCGCTCCTCGAGGTCACGCCGCCGGGCGCCGGCATGCTCACGAACGACGACTGGCAGGGGCGCCGCGACGAGTCTCGACTCTCGGTCGTCGCTGCGGAGACCGGCGCGATGAAGATCAGCGTCGGTCGGACAGGAGAGGCGACGGGCGCCTTCCATGTCTCGGTGCAGCGCACGCGCACGGCAGCCACCTCCAACTCGCCCACGCTCTCGGTGGGGGGGACCCACGAGGGCTCCATCGACGCTGCGGACCCGACGCTCCCCGATGGGCGATCCTACGAGTGGATCACCGTCCCCGGCCCCGCCGCGGGGCAGCTCCAGCTCCGAATCGAGGCCGTCGGCGCGGCGATCCCACTGGCCATCGTCCTCGATCCCACGGGGATGGCGCTCCAGGGCGCTCAGGGCATGTATGTGCTCTCGCACCCGGGCGAGCACCGTGTGCAGCTCATCGCGCCCGTCGCCGGACAACCCGCGAGCTACCGCATGAGCCTGCGGGCGGCACCGACCCTCACCACCCCCACGCTGGCGCGGACCCACCACCGGCTCCCAACCCAGACCACCGGAGCCGCGCTTCAACTCGGGCAGACGATGCGCGGCACCCTGAGCCCCGACGCAACCCTCCCGAGCGGCGAGGCGGCGCAGATCTACGTGTTCCAGGGACAGGCAGGGCAGCGGGCCCGCTTCGAGCTCCGCTCCGCCGACTTCGACACCTACCTGATGATCGTGGGCCCGAGCGGGCGGCACTGGGAGAACGACGACACGGCCGGTACGACGAACTCGGCGGTAGACCTCGAGCTCCCGGCCTCGGGCACCTACCGCGTCGTCGCCTCGGCCTACCAAGCAGGCATGACCGGCAGCTTCGAGCTGAAGGCTGCCGAGGCCCCGGACATCTCGCTGGCGTCGGTCCGCGGCGCGCTCGGCAGCCCTGGCCGCCCGGCGCCCACGCCGCCTGCCGGGAACGCCCAGGTCGAGACGCGCCGCGGTGAGCTCGGACCCGGGGACGCCACGCTCCAGAGCGGCGAGTTCCAGGACACGTACGAGTTCAACTGGCCCGCGGGGGCGACCTACGATATCTCGCTCACCTCGAGCGCCTTCGACACCTACCTCATCGTGCGACCACCGAGCGGGAATCAGCTCGACAACGACGACGTCGCTCAAGGCGATACGAACTCGCGCCTGCAGGTACCCACGCAGGTCGCCGGGACGTACCGGATCGTCGTCACGAGCTACCGGCCGGGGGAGACCGGCGCCTACGAGCTACGAGTCGCGCCTGCGGGCGCCGCCGCCAACAACACGCCCGCCGCCAACAACACGCCCGCCGCCAACAACACGCCCGCCGCCGACGCGAACCTCGGCGCTCACCGGACGATCACGGGGACCCTCGCGGAAGGGGATACCCGGCTGCAGTCCGGCGAGTTCGTCGACGCACACCCGATCAACCTCCGGGAAGGCCAGGCGGTCCACCTCGAGGCCCGCTCGACGGCCTTCGACACCTACCTGATCCTTCGCGAACCAGGCGGCGCGCAGCACGACAACGACGACGGCCCCGACGGCACGAACGCCGCGCTGGACTTCGTCGCACCGGTGACGGGCCAGTACACCGTATCGGTCACCAGCTACCGGCCTGGGGAGACAGGCCCTTACGAGCTCTGGATCCGTGACGGGACGTCGGGCCGCGAAGAGCCAACCAGCGCACGGGCCGCGGCGCAGAGGCCCGCGGCGGCGGCCGGCGACCAGGTACGAGGGACGCTCGCGGCAGGCGACTCGACGCTGCGCTCCGGGGAGTTCGCCGATGTCTACACCCGCTCCTTCCCCGCGGGGCGACCGGTCGAGATCCGCCTCGCGTCGAGTGAGTTCGATCCCTACCTGATCGTCCGCACACCGAGCGGTCGACAGCTCGACAACGACGACTTGAACCCCTCCACGCGCGACGCGGGCGTCGACCTCCCCGTGGCGGAAGACGGCGAATATCAGGTGACGGTCACGAGCTATCGCCCGGGGGAAACCGGCGCCTACGAGCTCACCTTCGCCGCGGGGCGCGCCGCACCTCGACCGAACGCCGCCAGCGGCGAAGGCGGTCGCGTCTTCGGCTTGTTCGCCGGCATCAGCGACTACCCCGAGGGCGTCGGCGATCTACCCGAGTGCGCCAACGACGCCATCAAGCTCGCGCAGGCCCTGGGCGAGGCCGGCCTCATCGATCCGAACCGTCAGGTGCTGCTCACGGACCAACAAGCCAACCGCGCCAATCTCACCCAGGGGCTCGCGCGCCTGAGCTCACAGATGGGCCCGGACGACGTCTTCGTGTTCTTTTACTCGGGCCACGGTGGGCAGCGGCCCAACAGCCAGGATCCGCGGGAGATCGACGGAACCGACGAGTTCTTGGTCCTGCACGACGGTCCACTCCTGGACGACGAGCTCAGCCGCCTCTTCGAGCCCATCCGCGCGCGCCTGGCGGTCGTGGCCCTCGACGCCTGTTTCTCCGGGGGCTTCGCCAAGGATCTGATCACGCGGCCCGGTCGTGTCGGCTTCTTCTCCTCGGAAGAAGACGTGCTCAGCTCCGTCGCCGGTCAGTTCCAGGCCGGGGGCTACCTGAGCCACTTCATCCGGCTGGCGGTCTCTGGCGAAGCCGACCAGGCGCCCGCCGATCGGGTGCTGACCGTCGGCGAGCTGAGCCACTTCCTTTACCGGCAGTTCGGGCGCCACGCCTCCGACGTCCAGCTCCAGGGCGCCTTCCAGCACCTCGTCGTCGACCGCGGCGCCGTCCACGGCGACCAGGTCCTGTGGAGCTACCGCTGAGGCGTCCGCCGGCACAACGAGGCTTCGGTTCGGGGAACGCTCACTCTGCGACGTACTGCGCCTCGGGGACGAGGATGCGCGCACCGTAAGGCTCGACCTCGACGTCGAGGGTGCCGGACGCGACCTCGAATCGGTCGCCGGTAAGCACGTCCACGACCGAACCGGAGAGACCCACCGGCATGGTCGAACCGTCGGAGGCGGTTCGGCTCGCGTGCTCTCCCTGGGCGTTGATGACGACGAGCGCTCGCTCGTCTCCGTAGCTGCGTTCGAAAGCCACAACGCCCGCGTCACTCTCGTCGCCGACGTGCTCCGTCGTCCAGCGGAAGACCATGTCGCCCCGGCGCAGCGGTGCATAGCGTGCGCGCAAACGCGTCAGCCGGGCGATCCAGCGGAAGGTTTCCCCATCGGTGCGGTAGTCGCTCCACCACAGCGGCTCGCGGTTCGCCGGGTCGTTGCCGCCCGCGAACTCCTGCTCGGTGCCGTAGTAAATGCACGGGATGCCGTTCTCGGTGAGCAAGAAGGTCAGCGCGGCCCGCAGCGCGCGGGGGTCGGGCTGCTGCCACAAGAAGCGCGGCACGTCGTGGTTGTCGATGAAGTTCACCAGCGCCTCCGTCGGCGCGACGCCGATGCCGCCTGGCTGCGGATCGCTGCCGTAGTTCGCGGGGCGCGCGTCGAAGAGCCGTTCGATCGCCGCGGTGGGCCCACCCCGCGCGAACACCCCATCGAAGACTTGAAACTTTTGCGGAAAGTAGAAAACGGAATCCAGCTCGCCAGCGAAGGTGTAACTGCCGACGAGGACGTCGTCGCCGTCGAAGGCCTCCCCGAACATGAGAAAGCGCGTCTTCCCCACGGCCGCCAGGCGCTCACGCACGCGACGGGTGAAATCTTGCCAGAACTCGTGCTCGACGTGCTTGAGCGTGTCGATGCGGAAGCCGTCGAGATCGAGCTTGATCGCCCAGTCGGAATACACGCGCACGAGCTCGTCGCGCACCTGCGGGTGGGTCGTGTTCAGATCTTTGAGCCCTCCCGGAAAATCGCCCAAGACGACCTGTTCGCGGCTCGACCAGTCGATGACCTTGCCGCGACGGTTGTAGGCCTCAGGACGCTGAAAGATGGCCGGCTCGGGCGGCACCCGGAAGATCTCGGGCATGTCGAAAAAGCGGATGGGCGCAGGCCCCGCCTCACCCAGCGAAGTGACCGCCTGAACGCCGCGCGGGTCGTAGTCCGGGTCATACTCCGTGATGCGCGTGACCGGGCTGCGCGGGGGCGCCATGGGATCCCCAGGGTTGGTCGGGAAGCCACCGGAGAGGAACTCGTCCGGGCGCCCGTTCATGTTGACGTCGTAGAAAAAGACCTGTCCCAGGTGGTTGGTCACGATGTCGAGGACGACCTTGATCCCCCGGGCGTGGCACTCGTCCACCATCCGCCGCAGGGTGGCCAGATCGCCGAAGTGAGGGTTGAGCCGCTCGAGATGCTGCGCCCAGTAACCATGGTATCCGTCGAAGCCGGCGTCCGCGTCCACATTGCGGACGATGGGGCTGATCCAGAGCGTGGTGACACCCAGCTCCTCGATGTAGTCGAGGTGGTCGACGATCCCCTGCCAGTCGCCACCTTTGAAGCGGCCGAGACTCGCGGGGTTCGGATCGAGGCGGAAATCGTTGCTGGCGCTGCCGTTCGCGAAGCGGTCCACCATGAGCTGGTAGATCACCTCGTCGCGCCAATCGTCGACGTGCGTCTCTACGGTGAAGTCAATATCGGCCACCTCACCGTCCACGCAGCCGGCGAGCGTCGCCAGCCCAAGGATCCCCCACAGTGCGTGCGTTGGTCTCATGCTCACTGCCCGTAGCTGCTGCTGTCGAACCACCACTCGGCCCCGATCCCCAGGAAATGCTCGACCCTACGGCCGGAGCGCGGATCGTCCTCGGGGTAGAGACGGCGAGCGCCGGCGTCCCGAAGAGTGAGCGCGTAGATGAGCCGGAGGTGGGGGCGCGTGTAGGTGCCTCGG
>JALVDI010000119.1 GCA_027009115.1 Polyangiaceae bacterium
AGGCGATGGCCCCGGGTGTGTCCTCCGAGGCGCAGGCGGTGGCCCCGCCGGAGACCCCACCGGAGGCCGCGCCGAGCCGCAGCCGATCGCCGCAAGACAGAGGACCAAGCGCGAAGCGTGCGAGGACCTCATCGTAGGGAGCTCACGCCGACCGGGCGATCCAGCGCCCGGCGTGTGGCGTCGCGGGCGATGGCGAAGGCCTCGGCGCCGCGGTCGAGGCAATAGGGGTGGATCCGCGGCAACCCATGAACGACGACCGGGGCCAGTCCTTTTCGCGCGGGGACGGCCAGGGCCGGGCTCCCGGGGCGGCGCCAAGGGGAGCGCGAGGCGAGGTGATGGTAGAGCACCCGCTCGCCGTCCACGGACTGGAGCCCGGGCCGGTCGGCGATGCCGCCGTCGAGGTGGGGTCGGCGGTCGATCCAGACCGGCTGAAACAGCCCTGGAAACGCACACGAGGCGTGGATGGCCGCGGCGAGATCGCCCCGCCGCAGCACCCGCGTGCGGCGCCCGAGGACGTCCCAAACGCTCACCGCGAGCGGTCGCGGACAGTCCTCGATGCGGCGCGCACCGAGGGTCGCCTCCAGCCGCCGCCGGAAGAGGCGCCCCCGAAGCAGCCCCAGGCCGGGGGCGGGGTCCCAGAAGTCCTCGCGGCGGAGGCCCAGGAAGGTGTCGGCGATCTCGGCGGCGGTCAGGCCGGAGGCCCAGCAACCGGCCACCAGCGCCCCCGCGGAGGAGCCGCCGAGACGGGCGGGCGTCAGCCCCGCCTCCTCGAGGGCCGCGACGAAGCCTGCGTGCGCGAAGAATCCGAAGAAACCCGACGAGAGACTCAGGGCGAAGGGGGCCTGCGCGAGCCACTCGCGGAGGCTCGGCGCCGACTCAGGGGAAGATGCCGCGTTCGTCATAGGCACGCCCCAGCCGCTCCAACGCGAGGGCGTAGGCGGCGATGCGCTGCGAGACCCCGTGCTCCTGGGCGAAGTATTGGACGCGCTGATAGGCGGTCTTCATCGCTTTTTCGAGGCGGCCGTCGACCTCGGCGAGATCCCAGGACTGTGAGTTGAGGTTCTGCACCCACTCGTAGTAGCTGACCGTCACGCCCCCGGAGTTGGCCAGCACGTCCGGAATGATGGGGATGCCCTTGGACTCGAGGATCTTCTCTCCTGCGGGGTTGCACGGACCGTTGGCACCCTCCGCGACGAGCCGCACGTCGAGCGCGCGCGCTTCGGCCTCGCCGATCTGGTTCTCGAGGGCAGCGGGAATGAAGAGGTCGGCCTTCGTGGCGAAGAACTCTTCGCGGGTGATGGGCTCGCCGCTGTCGTAGCCGGCGATGGAGCCGTGTTGGGCGACATACTCGGAGAGCTTGTGCGGGTTGAAGCCCTCCTTCGAGAAGAGGTAACCGCTGTGATCGCCGACGGCGACCGTGGAGACGCCGAGCTTGCTCAGCAAGAGCGCGCTGTGGCTGCCGACGTTGCCGAAGCCTTGGATGATCGCCGTCTTGCCCTCGAGATCGAAACGGTTGTCCTTCGCCCACTCGGTGATGCAGTGAACAACGCCCTGAGCGGTCGCTTTGTTGCGGCCTTGGCTGCCGCCGCAGGTGATCGTCTTGCCGGTCACAACGGCGCGTTGCGCATTCTTCGCGCCATGATCGACCTGGTTCATGTACGTGTCCATGATCCAGACCATCACCTGAGCGCTGGTGCCCACGTCGGGCGCGGGGATGTCGTAGTTGGGGCCGATGTTGTTGCCCAGCGCGTGGGTGAAGCGGCGCGTGACCCGCATCAGCTCGTCGCGGGAAAGGCCGCGGGTGTCGACCTTCACGCCGCCCTTCGCACCGCCGAAGGGGATCTCCATCAGGGCGCCCTTCCAGGTCATCATCGTCGCGAGGGCCTTGAGGTCGTCGAGCGAGACGGTGTGATGGAAACGGAGGCCGCCCTTGTAGGGACCCAGCAGGTTGTTGTGTTGGATGCGATAGCCCTTGAACATGCGCATCGAGCCGTCGTCCATGCGTACCGGAAAGTGGACGATGAGCTCGTTCTTCGGCTGCGCGAGCATGTTGCGGATGTGCATCGGCAGACCGATGAGATCACCCGCACGGCTGAGGTAGCCCTGGACGACCTCGAAGAACTTGTAGTCGTCCCCACGCGTGGGGGTGGGCGCCGTGGAGGGGACGGAGGCAGGAGCGGACGGGCCGGCGTCCGGGGCGGCAGAGGTGGCCTTCATGCGGCTGCAATCGCACCGCCCGCGGCCGACGTCAATAGCGCGACGCGTCATGGTTGGGAGAGGCGTTCGGTCGAGCCCATGGCGGGCGAAACGAAACATCAGAGGGTCGCGGGCGCGCCACGAAAGTTTCAGTGAGCGCCGGACCCCACCAAACCGAATTCTCAGAAACGAGATACGGCGTTCAGGGAGCAGGCGCTTCGACCAGCGAGCGGATGTTCTCGAGGGCGTGCCGGTCGAGCAGCCAGACGTCGCCGCAAACGAGGAGGCTGGCTTCGTCTGCCATGCTCAGTCGCCGGATGTTGGCCCGCGGCATCCGAGCTTCGAGGCGGTCGTGACGATGCGGGTTGGGCCCTCCCGGCTGCAGGCTGAGCAGGCCCAGGGGGAAGGCTTCGCCGTGGACGATGACCGCAAGCTCGCAGTCGTCGAGGGGCATCGCGGGTTCGACGACCCGCAAGGAGAGGCGCACGACGTCCGGCTCGAGGTTCGAGATCGCCAGGCTCAGCTCCAACCCTTCGAGGGCGACGGAGCGGGTCTGGAGCCGCTCTTCGGGGGGCGCGCTGCGGCCCTCGACGAAGGCCCGGAGGCGCTCCTGAGCGCGGGCATCGAGCTCGATCTCTTCGTCGCAGGTGTGCAGGCGGGGAGCGGCCTCGGTGGCGAGACGGCGGAGAGCCCGCCGTGGGATCATCCCCCCAAGGCGCTCGAAACCGTGGTCGCCGGCGTAGGCGACGGTGCCGAGGCGGAAGCCGCTGGTGGCCGTCTCCGCTTCGAGGAGGTCGCAGGCAAAGAGCACGAGCTGCCCCCGAGGGGCCTGCAGGACCAAGGCGATCTCCGCCGAGGAGGGGCCGTCGGCGCCCAGGAGAAGCTCGCCGGCTTCGAGGGGGATGCGGGCGTGGGATGGATAGCGGCTCGGGTCCGGCAGGCGCGCGGGAACGACCCCAGGAGCGGGGTTGGGGAGCGAGGCCGCTGCGCAGGCCGTCAGTGCGAACGCGAGGATCCAGCGCATGGGGTGGGTCGCTGTGGGCTCGAACGACGAAGACCCGCCTGCAGAGAGCAAGCGGGCCGCCGTGGATTGGGGTACGACACAGGGGTCGTCAAGGACACCAGGGTGGAGCTGAGGGGGATCGAACCCCTGACCTCTTGAGTGCGATTCAAGCGCTCTCCCAGCTGAGCTACAGCCCCTTGGAAGGACGCCGACTATAGCGAGGCGGCGGCGGTGCGCAAGCGCATGGTGTGCGTCCGTCCGAGCGTGCGAGAGATTGGACCCATGACAGTAGACTATTACGGCATCGACGAGGAGCTCAGCGAGGAGGAGCGGCTCGTCCGCGACAACGTCCGCCGCTTCGTGAGCGATCGGATCCTCCCGGACATCGGCCGGCACTACCAACAGGGGACTTTCCCCGTGGAGCTCATCGGGGAGTTCGGCGAGCTGGGCCTGCTCGGAGCGAACCTGAAGGGCTACGGCTGCGCGGGCATGGGAGACGTGGCTTATGGGCTGGCGATGCAGGAGCTCGAGTGGGGCGACAGCGGCGTACGTTCCTTCGCGTCGGTGCAGGGCGCGCTGTGCATGTACCCGATCCACGCCTTCGGCTCCGAGGAGCAGAAGGAGCGGTATTTGCCTGGCATGGCCCGGGGGGAGATCATCGGCTGCTTCGGTCTGACTGAGCCGGACTTCGGCTCCAACCCGAGCGGTATGATCACGGTGGCCGAGCGGCTTTCGGGCGGAGGGTTCCGCTTGAACGGGACCAAGCGCTGGATCACCAACGGCAACCTCGCGCACATCGCCATCGTATGGGCGAAGCTGAACGGGAAGGTCCACGGTTTCCTCGTGCCCACGGACACGCCGGGGTTCACCGCGCGAAAGATCGACGACAAGTTCAGCCTGCGCGCGAGCGTCACGAGCGAGCTGATCCTAGAAGACGTGGAGGTCGGAGACGACGCCTTGCTCCCCGGCGTCTCGGGAATGCGTGGCCCGCTTTCGTGCCTGTCGCAAGCTCGATACGGGATCTGTTGGGGAGCCATTGGGGCAGCGTCGAGCTGCTATGAGACCGCGTTGGCCTACGCGAAGGATCGCGTTCAGTTTCGGAGGCCCATCGCGGGCTACCAGCTCGTCCAGAACAAGCTCGTGCACATGCTCAGCGAGATCACCAAGGCGCAGTGGCTCACGCTGCGGCTCGGTCGGCTCAAGGAGGCCGGCAAGGTTCGGCCGGCGCAGATCTCGTTGGCCAAGCGGAACAACGTCGCCCAGGCGCTGGAGATCGCGCGGATGGCCCGCGACGTGCTGGGCGCCAACGGTATCATGTATGAGTACCCCGTCGGTCGCCACATGATGAACCTCGAGACGGTCTACACCTACGAGGGGACCCACGACATTCACACCCTGATCGTGGGCCAGGACATCACCGGGCTCGCGGCCTTTGAGTAAAGGCGGGCGAAAAGGGCGCTTTGTCCCCATTGTAAGCGCCTGTATCGTCCTTCTTTCCCGCGGGGATATGACGATATCGTCCTACAGCGCATCTCAAGAAACGGTCGTGGACTGGGCGGGACCGGCGCATCCCGAGGGAATGCCGAGCATTCTTGAGGTGAGGAT
>JALVDI010000120.1 GCA_027009115.1 Polyangiaceae bacterium
GCCCCTGGCCATTGCACCTCCTCGTTTCTTGACGAGCTCCAGCATACACCGGTGCGTGCGCCCGCATCCGCCGGCGCTTCGACCTCGCCTGCGCGGTCGTCCGGCAGCGGCGGTTCGACCTCGCCTACGCGGTCGTCCGGCAGCCCCCGTTGCCCTGCCGCGAGCTCGCTCTCGGAGCTCGTGGGCGCCTTGCTGCGACCCACCTCTCAGGGACCGACGCCGGCTTCTGCCGGGGAGTGCTCCTCGCGGGGCTGCAGCCGTCGAGTGACGAGCCGCCGGGCGTCTTCGACGACCAGGTACACGGCCGGGACGAGCAAGAGCAGGATGGCCGTCGCGAAGAGGACGCCGAAGCCCAGGGAGATGGCCATGGGAATCAGGAAGCGCGCCTGGACGGAGGGCTCGAGGATCATCGGCGTCAGTCCGAAGAAGGTCGTCAGCGAGGTGAGGAGGATCGGCCGGAAGCGTCGCGTTCCTCCCCGGAGGATCGCGTCCTTCGCGCTGGTGCCGGGCTCGCGTCGGAAGCGATTGATCGCGTCGATCAGGACGAGGGAGTCGTTCACGACCACCCCCGAGAGGGCGACGATGCCCATGATGCTGATCATCGACAGCCCGTAGCCCATCACCACGTGGCCCCAGATCGCGCCGACCACGCCGAAGGGGATCGCGCCCAGCAGGACGATCAGCGGCTGCACGTAGCTGCGGAAGGCGACCGCCAGCAGGCCGAACATCACGAAGATTGCGAACACCGCGCCCATGCCGAGGCTGCCGAGGCTGCGCGCCTGCTCCTTCTGTTCGCCACCCATCACGTAGCTCAGCCCTGGGAAGTCCGCGAGGAGCGCCGGGAGCTCCCGTTCTTTCAGGGAGGCGACGATGGCGTTCGCGTTTCCTACCCCTTGGACGATGTCCGCGGTCACGCTCACCTTCCGCCGCCCATCGACTCGCTCGATCGTCGTGTAGGCGCGACCTCGCTCGATGTGGGCGGCCTGGCTCAAAGGTAGCTCGCCGCCTTGGGGCGTCTGGACGATGAACTCTTCGAGGTCGCGCAAAGACCTGCGTTCCGACAGAGGGCGCCGCACGTAGACTCGGACCTCCTCGCGGCCCCGCTGTTGGCGCACGGCCTCGGCGCCGTAGAACGCGCCGCGGACCTGCCGCGCGAGGTCCGACTCGGTGAGCCCGTGGGCGCGCCCCTGGGGCGTCAGCCGCAGGTCGAACTGCTCCTTGCCAGGGCTGACGCCGCTGTCGATGTCGCGCAGCCCTGGGTAGGCGGCGAGCTCGCCGGCGAGGCGCTGGGCGGCTTGTTCGAGCACCTCCGGGTCGGGGTGGCTGAGCTGCACGTCGACGGGGGAGCCGGCGTTGGCACCGATGGAGTAGGAGAAGGTCAGCGCCTCGGCGCCGGCGATCTCGCCGATGCGTTCGCGCCAGCGCTCGGCGAACTCGGCGGTGCGGACCTCGCGCTGGTCGGACTGCACGAGGAAGACCTGCACGGTCGCCAGGTGGCTCCCCTGGGAGGAGCCGACGCCCATCGGCCCGCCGCCGAAGCCTTTGGCGATGCCCACCATCGAGTAGAGCCCTCGGAGGATTTCGGGGCCGCCGGATTCGTCGACGAGGGTCTGGGCAGCCCGCACCATCCGGTCGTGCAGCGCCCGCGTGTCTTCCACGGGGGTGCCCACGGGCATGCGGAGTTGGGCGGTGACGACGTCGCCTTCGATCTTGGGCAGGAAGGTGAACCCGATCCGCCCGCCTGCGGGGAGACCGCAGGTCGCCAGTGAGGTGGCCAGGGCCAGCGCGATGGTGAGGTAGCGCCACTCCATCGCCCACAGAAGCGTCGGCCGGTAGACGCCCTCGATGAACCAGCGGAGGCCGCGGTCGACTCCGTCGCGCACCCGGTCCTGCACGAAGGCCGCGACGACGAAGAGCACCAAGGCGGCTACGGCGAGGGCTGCGGGCAGCAGCCAGGTTGCCAGGGCAGCCAGGACGACCAGGACGAGGGTCCGCAGCCAGCCCTGCATCCGGTGGGAGAGGTGCGCCGGGAGCACGAAGAGGGACTCCATCAGCGAGATCGTCAGGACGGAAATGACGACGATGGGGATGTTGCGGAAGAACTTCCCCGAGACCCCGGGGACGAAGAGCATCGGCGCGAAGGCGACGCAGGTGGTGAGGATGGAGAAGACGACGGGCGTCGCGACTTCCTTGACGCCGCCGATCGCCGCCGCGAGGTAGCCCATGCCCTCCGTGCGCCGCTGGTAGATCGCCTCGCCGACGACGATGGCGTCGTCGACGACCATGCCGAGGGTGACGATGAACGCGAAGAGCGAGATCATGTTGATCGACACGTCCGCGGCGGGCAGCAGCAGCAGCGAGCCAGCAAAGCTGATGGGGATGCCAAGGGTCACCCAGAACGCGAGCTTTGGCTCGAGGAAGAGCCCGAGGATGAGCAGCACGAGCATCAGGCCCAGCTTGGCGTTGCGCACGAGCAGATCGATGCGGTCCTTGTAGACCTCGGAGGAGTCGTTCCAGGTCGCCGCCTCGACCCCCGGCGGTAGATCCACCGTCGCGACGTAGTCGTGGACGGCGTCGGCCACCTCGATGGGCGTCTGGTCGCCCACCCGGTAGACGTTGACCATCACCGCGCGGTGGCCGTTGAAGAAGGCCTCCTGGTCGAGCTCCTGGAAGCCATCGCGGATCCGCGCGATGTCACCCAGGTGGAGCCGGCTTCCGTCCGGTCGGCTGCGAAGGACGATGTCCTCGAACTCCTCGCCGCGATCGCGGCGCTCGGTCGTGCGCAGGAGGATCTCGCCCGCGCGCGTCTTGAGGGCGCCGCCGGGGACCTCCACGTTGGCGGCGCCGATGGCGCGCGCGACGGCGCCGGGGGTCAGATCGTGCGCGCGCAGCTCGTCCTGCGGGACCTCGACGGAAATCTCCAAGGGCCGGGTGCCGGTGATGTCGACGTAGGTGATCTCGTCGCGTTCGAGAAGATCGAAGCGTACCCGCTCCGCGAGGTCGTGCAGGACCCGCTCACCGACGTCGCCGTAGAGCACGAGGCTGATGACCTGGCGCCGGTTGGTTGCCAGCGCGATGACCGGTCGCTCGGCGTCGGCGGGCAGCGAGGTGATGCGATCGACCGCGCTCTTGACGTCGCCCAGGGCGCGGTCCTTGTCCGTGCCGTCGAGAAGCTGAACGGCCACCACGCCCGCGCCCTCCGCAGCCGTCCCGCGCACCTCGTCCACTCCGTCGAGGCCGCGGACCGCCTCTTCGATGGCGAGGATCACGCCCTGCTCCACTTCGGCGGGAGACGCGCCCGGGTAGGGCACCTGGACGAGCACGGTCTCGATCTCGACCTCGGGGAAGACCTCCTGCTTGACCGCGGTGCCGAGCATGAGAAGCCCACCCACGAGCAGCACGATCATCAGGATGTTGGCGGCGACGCGGTTCTTGGTGAACCAGGCGAGCACGCCCCGGTCGTCGATGCTCTCGTCGTCCACGGGCCCCGGCCGGTAGGGTCCCGCAGAGCCCGCCTGGACCTCCGGCTGGGTCACGGGTGCTCCTCGCTCGCCTCGGGGTCCGGAGCCGCGGCGCTCGGCGCAGTGCTCGGCTCCGGGCTCGTTTCGGCGACGCGCAAGGCCATGCCCTCCACGGGAATGGCGATGCGGCTCGTGACGAGGCGCTCACCCTCGCGGAGGCCAGCGCGCACGAGGAGCGTGTCCTCGGTGCGCCAGGCCACCGTGAGCTCGCGGATGTCGAGGGTGCCGTCCGGGCTCATGACGAAGGCGCGATCGCCCTGGCGGACCGCCTGCCGTGGGACGGCGACGACGTCGCGGAGGGGCTCGGAGCGGATCGCGACGGTGACCGTCGTCCCGAGGAGCATCGGCAGCGGGTCCTCCTCTTCCCGTTCGAGCCCGAGGGGGTCCTCGATGGCCACCACCAGGCGCGCCATGGCGCCGACGGGGTCGACGTCGGGGAGCACCCGGAGCACCCGGCCGCTTCGCTCGATGCGCCGGTCCCCGACGGTCTGCCAGACCCGTGCGGGGGAGCCCTCGCCATCTCGGGCCTCGACGCGAATGGCGGCCAGATGCTCCACGGGGAGGCTCACCTGCACCCAGAACTCGTCGGTGCCTACGAGCGTCGCCAAGGGTGCGCCGGGACCGACGAGCTGCCCGAGCTCGGTGTTCTCGCTCAGCACCATGGCCGCGAACGGGGCTCGGACGGTGGTGCGGCTCAGCGCCAGGCGTGCTTGCTCGGCGGCGCTCTCGGCCGCCTCCAGCGCCATCTGCGCGGTCTGCAATTGCGGCCGTCGAAGGGCCAGAGCCGACCCCGGGCCTTCGCCTGCGGACTCCGCGGCCTCGCCGAAGGCCTCCCACTCGCGCGCGGCGATCTGCTGTCGGCTTCGCTCGAGCTCCAGCTCCAGTTGCGCCCGCTGCACCTCGGCGCGTCGCGCTTCGAGCTGCAGCCGGTAGTCGCGGGAGTCGAGCCGCAGTACCGCTGCCCCGGCGTCGAAGCGCCCGCCAGGGACCAGCTCCGGGCTCTGCCATTGGACGCGGCCGCTCACCTCGGGCGTAAGGCTCAGCTGACGCGCCGGCACGATCTGTCCCTGCGCCGAGACGCTCACTTCGTGGGTGCCCTTGGTGAGCGTTTGCGTGGTGACGAGCACCCCTTCGGTCGCGCGTTCCTGACGCGGCGGGCTCGGTTTGGTGCGGACCAACACCAGCATCACGGCGACGCCCGCGGCCGTCGCGAGGACCGGCAGGAGGGTCTTGAGGACGGGTCTGGCGTTCATCCTCGGCCTCCTTCGC
>JALVDI010000121.1 GCA_027009115.1 Polyangiaceae bacterium
AGACGACCCAGCGCGTCGCGTTGCCCGCGGACCAAGCTCGGCCCGCGCCGGGGCTCGAGGGTGCGCGTGAAGCGACTCCGACCCGACCGCGCGGCGGAACCGCCCCCCTGCCGATCTCCTCGCCCGACGAAAAAACGGCGCTGGCCTCGCCCGCTCGCCTCGTGGACTCGGCTCCGCCGCCCCCTCCCCTCGTGGACTCGGCTCCGCCGCAGGCCCCCACGCTTGCGACCTCGAGTCCACCTCCGGCGCCACCCCACGCGGACGCCGTAGGCGCTCACCGCGCCCTCGAGGTCGAGTCTTCGGGAAATGCTCCGTGGATCGGAGCCGGCGCGCTGCTCCTCGTTGCGGCGCTGGTGGGCGGCGTGCTCGTCCTGCAAGGGGGCGGACCCTCGGCCGTTTCCCCGGAGCCCGGCGGCGTGGCCTCCGCGCCTGCCCCGACCGAAGGCCGGGCGGTCTCCGCGCCGAACGATCCCGCCGAACCGCCTGCGGATCCGTCCGAGCCTGCGGAACCGCCCGAGCCTGCGGAGCCGTCCGAGCCTGCGGAACCGCCCGAGCCCGTCGAGCAGGCGCCCCGAGAGGAGGGCGAGGAGCGTGCAGCCCCTGACCACCCTGCGGAGGCCGAGCTCTCCGAACTCTTGGAGCCGCCCGCGGCGCCCGCGCTCTTTGGGCCTGGGGACATCGAGGGCGGCTCCGACCGGCCGCGGGCCGACGCGCTGCTGGCGGCGGCCGCGGACGCCCGCGCTCATCAGCGCCTCCGCTATCTCTACGCGGCCGCTCGGGCCGACCGCCGCAACCCTCACGTCGCCGAAGCCCTCGCGCGACACTTCCTCGACACCCGGGGGCCTCGCGCGGCCGAACCCTGGGCCCGCGAGGCCGTCCGCCTGCGACGGAGACGCCCCCGTTACCGTGTGCTCCTGGGCGACGTGCTGCGCGCCGCCGGCGATGTGGCCGGCGCCCGCCACGCCTACGAGGAGGCTGCCGAGCTCGGCGACGAGACAGCACAGGCGCGCTTGCAAGGGCTCACGCCTTGAGCTGGGGCGACCGCGCCGCCCGCACCGTCGCGCGATGGGCGCTCGACCTCTACTTCCTCGAGGTGCGCGTGAGCGGCGCGGCGCCGGCGGAGGGCCCCGTCCTGATCGCGTGCAACCACCCCAACTCGATCATGGATGCCGTCGTGCTCGCGGCGACCGTGGGGCGACCGATCCACTTCCTCGCCCGCAGCGGACTCTTCTCGCATCCGCTCGTCGGCGCGCTCCTCCGCAGTGCCGGCGCGATCCCGGTCTATCGCCGTCAAGACGGACCGGTCGATCCTTCCGCCAACGAGGGCGCGTTTCGGGCGGCGTTCGAGGTCCTCGCCGCGGGAGGCCTCATCGGCGTCTTCCCCGAGGGCCAGAACGCGCCGCTACGTCATGTGCGCGCAATCAAGACCGGCGTCGCGCGGATCGCGCTCCAGGCCGAGGAGAACAACGAATGGTCGCTCGGTCTACGCATCGTCCCCGTCGGCCTGAACTACGAAGAGCGCGACCGCTTTCTCAGCCGGGTCCTGGTTCGCTTCGGCGAACCGATCGAGCTCCGGTTGTGGCGGGAGGCCTTCGGGTCCGATCCGCGCGGCGCGGTGCGGGCGCTCACCGAGCAAGTTCAGGAGGCGATGCGCACCTTGGCCGTACATGTTCATGACGAGGCCGATACGGCCTTGCTCGGGGCCATCGACGCGCTCATCGGTCAGGAACTGCACGAGACCCTCCTGGGGAATGTCGACCTGCGCACCCTCGACGAGAAACTGCTGCGCCGCTTGGGCGCGCGCCATGAACCGTACGAAGACCTGGAGGGGCGCTTCCAGGTTCGCCAGTGGATTGCCGAAGCCATCGCGTACTTCGAGCAAACACAGCCCGCGCTCGTCGCCCAGCTGCGTCGTCAGATCGATCGTTACCAGGTTCACCTTCGACAGCTACGGCTGCGCGAAGACTTCGCGGACCGTCCGGCGCGCACCCTCTCGGCTCGGCGGGAGGCCGTGAAGCTCACGCTCTACGCGCTGCTCCTCGCGCCGGTGGCGCTGTGGGGACTGGTGCACAATTTCATCCCTTTCCGTCTCACGCGGCGCTTTGCGCGCGCCGCGCCGGAGGAGGCGATCGTGGCCATCCGTGGACTCCTCGGAGGCGCCCTCTTCTTCGCAGCCTTTTATGCCCTCTATGGGGCGCTCACGTGGGCAGGTAGCCACAGCTGGATTGCGGTGACGCTCTACCTGAGCTCGCTCCCCATCACGGGGGCTTGGTTCCTGCGCTACCGGCAGCGGTTGGGAAGGTTCGCCGACCGGATGCTCCTGCGGACCCTCTTTCGCACGCGGCGCCGCCTCCTGCGTGCGCTGCTCCTCGAACGAGAGCAGCTTCTGACGCGCCTTCAGGTCCTCGAGCGCGAGTACCGTGCCGCGCGTGCTTCGGCCCTATGACCAAGCGGCGCGCAACGCCGCCTCGATGTCCGCATCCGTCCCGTAGACCTCGTCGGGGTGGTCGGACTCCACCAGACACGAGATGAAGCGGCGCAGCATCGCCTTGGGCGTTCGGGCTTCGCCCGTCGACGCGCACAGCTCTTCCACGAGCGCCGGCCGCCGCGCGGGGTCGAGCTCCAGGAGCTCCTGGAGGATCAACGCGTCGAGCGCCTTCTCGATGGAGGCGACGAGCGCCGGGTTCAGCGGCTCGGGCTCGGGGGCGTCCTCCTCTTCGAGCAGCTTGCCGAGGGCGGCGGCGAGCCCGAGCGACTCCTCCCGCGAGAGCGGCGGGTAGTCGTCCTCCGGTCGTGGCTCGTCGTCGTCGTCCATGGCGAAGGGAGGGGGCTCGTCGATGCCCTGCTGCGCGGCGAAGTCCGGCAGGCTATCGGCTGCCCGCTCGAGGCTCAGGGAGTCGTGGCGTAAGAGGTAGACCGCCCCGTCGAGGCACCCGTCTTGCTCCAGCAAGCAGACGAGGTCCCCATCGAGGTTCTCACCGATCACCACGCCCTTGGGGCCCGCCCACTCCTGCCCAAAGTCGTCTTGGACGACTTCGCCGAGGGGCTGCCAGCTCGGCGGCAGCGTGAAGACCCAGCGCGGACCGAGGTCGCTGGGGTCGAACGCGGCGAGGGCGTCGACGAGCGGGGGCGGGATGGTCATCCCGAGTCGACGGGCGACCCGTTCGATGGCGGCGCGTTTCTGGCTCATGGGACCGATCGCTGAGTACCGGCGGGCAGGGACCGTTGGCAAGCCTGACTTCGATGAGCGGCTGTTTTTCGTCCGCCGGTCGAGCGCGTGGGCTCCTCCGCCACGGGAACGGGACGCTCGTTCCTATCGCCGCGAGCGCCTGTCCCAAGGCTCAACGGCAGCTTGGCCGCGGGGCGTCTCCGGCGAAGTAGGCTTGCAGTCTCGTGATATCGGAGACGTTGACGGAACCGTCGCCGTTGACGTCGGCGGCGGCGGTCAGGCAGACGTCGTCGGTGCCAAGGACCGAGGTCGTGACGAGGCCGTCAACGTCCGAACCGGTCACCAAGCCGTCGCCGTCGGTGTCGCCGCACACCCGCAGGCAGCGCCCGCAGGCGTTGGACAGGCTCTCGCCCGCAGCAAGGCGTCCGATGAGCGCCGCGTCTCGGACCGTGATGGCTCCGTCGCGATCGATGTCGCCGTTCACGCCGACGCAGAGAGAGGGAGCCGCACCTCCGACGAATCCCTCGGCAGCGGTGACGTCCTCGCTGTTCACGGTGCCATCACCGTTCAGGTCCCCGCAGCGCCGGGTGCAGCGTTCCTCGCAAGCCCCGGGGACGGCGAGGCCGACGGCAAGCTGGAGGGCGGCTTCGGAGTCCTTTCGGTCCAGGACTCCGTCGGACGCCACGTCCCCGTCGACGAGGGCGCACAGCGGCACGGGCCTGTCCGGGATGAGATGATAGTTGTTGATCGTCACGACGTCCAAGGAGCTCACCGAGCCGTCCTGGTTGGCGTCGCCGCAGACGCCCGAGCAGCTCGTTCCACAGCCCCCGATCGCGCGGCCGAGGAACAAGCCGACGATGCCGGTGATGTCGCGGTTGGTGATCGCGCCGTCGCGGTCCACGTCTCCGCCCAAAAGCTCGCACTCCGTCGGCGTGCCGCCGCCGGTGACCAGGTTGCTGACCGTCGTGATGTCCGCAACGTTCAGAGTGCCATCCTGGTTGGCGTCGCCGCACACGGGCGAGCAGTCGCACCGAGGGGGGCGTACGCCGCCGGCCGGGCAGCTCAGGCACGCACCGCCGCGATCCTCCTGGCAGATCGTGCCGCCGCTACAGGTTGCGGAACCTACACAGACGCCGGCTCGGCAGGTGTCGCCCGTGGTGCAGGCGGAGCTATCGTCGCAGCTGGTGCCCTCAGGATCGGCCAGGGGGCAGTCTTCGAACGCGGAGGCTGCGGGGAGCTGCCCCATCTCCGGCTCACACACGCCACCGACGCACACGCTCGCCTGGGGCCGCACGCTCTGCACGCCCACGGAGGAGCAGGGCGCACGGACGTCCAGGCACTCGCCGCGATCCGTGACCACAGGGGCGCAGAGGGCGCCGGCGCAGTCCGGGTCCTCGCAGTCGGTGAGCCCGTCCGCATCGTTGTCCGCTCCGTCGCCGCAAAGGGTCTCGGCCGGGCCTGCGTCTCCCGTAGCGCTGTCCGCGATCGTCCCGCCGTCGGTGGCCGAACCGCCGTCGGTGGCCGAACCGCTGTCGGTGGCCGAACCGCCGTCGGTGGCCGAACCGCTGTCGGTGGCCGAACCGCTATCGGTGGCCGAGCCAGCGTCGGTGGCCGAACCG
>JALVDI010000122.1 GCA_027009115.1 Polyangiaceae bacterium
GGGCGTGGAGGCGCGTGTCGGCCGGCCCTGGAGTGCGTCACGCATGGGTCCTCCTCAGGTCGGGGGCAGCGGCGTTGCCCTTGGCCCTTCAAGGTAAGTCCGAGGCGCTCCAGATCAACGGCGACAGCTCTGGCGGTGCTTGTCGGAGCCTCACCGCTGGCCGGCGGCGCAGCTCCGCGTCGCCGAAGCGATCCAGGTAGGATGGGGCGACCCCGGAGCAGTCGGCTGCGGCTGGACACCCGCGGCAGCGCTCGCCCGCGGCGGTGGCCGGTGGGAGGCTCCGATCGGCGTAGGGTCCCATCAGGCACAGCGGGAGGCCCGCGACGCGCGCCTGCAGGCCTGCGGCCTCGGCACGAGCGAGCGCCCGAAGGATATGAGGCGCGGCCATCGCCAGCCGCGGCGCGACCGGGTCCGGATCCCGTGAGGGAGCCACCACCGCCAGGCGCCAGAAGCTCACCTTCAGCCCGCTCATGAGGGGGGGCAGCTCGCCCAGATGGCGAAAGTTCGAGCGAGTCACCGGGGTGCTGACCCGCGCACCGTGGGAGCGCAGGGCCGCGATCGTGGCCCGAAAGGAGCCGGGCCCAGCGTGGTAGTCGTGGAGCGCTTCGGTCGCCCCGAAGAGGAGCGCCTCCGTCCAGAGGACTCCGGTGCCTGCGGCCCCTCGCCGCGCGCGCTCGCGGACCGTGCCCACGGGCTCAGCTGTCGTAGAGCCCGTTGCTGAGCTCGAGCTCGAAGGGTTCGCAGCTCACCGAGGCGCCCGCTCGTCGGACCACCTGGACGAAGAAGTCGGCGCTGTTGTCGGTGCAGGCATTGGTTCCTGGGGTGGCGAGCCCTCCGGTCCCTGGATTGCGTGCCGTGGAGCACGGGCACTCGCCGATTGCTGGAGAGCCGCTGCGGAAGTCCGTCGCCCAGCTGAACTGGGTAAAACCCGTCGCCGGACAGACCTCGCTGCCGCACATGCCCCGGAACACGTTGAGGCGGAAGGCATCGCCGGGGTTGGTCAGGAAGGTGACGTTCACGTGGAAGTTGTCGCAGCTCGTGTCAGGGGTGTCGGAGGCGCGGAAGCGAAACCACACTTCCCGGCCCTCGGGCACGAGGTTGCCGGTCACGGTCGCCCGCTCGCCCATGGCCACATCGCTGAGCGTCCCCAGATCGATCGCCGTCGCGCAGCTCGCGCCCGTTGCCGTATCCCAGGTGGCCGTGCACTCGCAGCCGTTGTCCGGGACACCGTCGACGTCGTAGCGACCCGTGGGGCAGCCGCAGCGTCCATCGATGCACTCGCCGCCCATCGGGTCCGAGGCACAGAGGAGGCCCGGGTTGCCCTCGTCGGTCATCGTGTCGCAGTCATCGTCGACGAGGTTGCAGATCTCGGTGGCGAGCGGGCTGACGTCTGCGTTCGTCTCGTCGCAGTCGTCGGCCGCAGGCGACCCGTCCCCGTCCACGTCCCGGTCTCCAGGGACGCAGTGGTTGTTGCGGCAGACCTCCCCCTCCCCGGCGCACTCGTCGTCCGTGAAGCAACCGGGATAGGGCACGCAGCGGCCGTCGACGCACCCTTCGAATCCCTCGCAGCTCACCCCCTCGCAGGGGCTCGGCCCGGCATCCATCGGCGCGTCGATGCCGGCGTCGACCCCGGCGCCCCCGTCGGCGACCGTCGGGCGCGGGGAGCAGCCGGTGCGGGCGTTGCAGTAGCGCCCCGTCCCGCAGCTGCCGTCATCGCCGTAGAGACACACCCCCGCCACGCACCGGGCTGTGAGGCAGCTCTGGGGAGGCGCCCCGCAGTCGCTGGCGCCGGCGCACTCCGATGTCGGGCAGCTCGCCGGGTTCTCAGGCGTGCAGGAGGGGTCGACGCAGACGCCGCCGACACAGCTGGTCGCCGTCGCCGGTCCGTCGCTTGCGGGGCAGACGATGCCCCGGCAGCTGCGCGTGATGACGACCGTGACCGCGGTGTCCGCGGAGACGGAGGTCGAGACTGTGCGGCTCGCCACCGTGACCCCGGCGACGTCGACGAGGTCGACGCGCACGTCGTAGGTGCCGCTCTTGATCTTCTGGAATTCCGCGACGCGAAGGCCCTCGACGAAGTCTTGGAAGGCGTTCGCGACGCCGACCACCGGTGGCTGACCTTCGAGGGTCACCACGTAGCTGACGAATTCGCCGGCCGGCACGAAGTCGGTGCGCAGGTCCACGCTCAGGTCGTGGCCAGGGTTGCCGGCGCACCCCCCGAGGATCCCCAGGACCACCACCCATGTTGCGCGCACCTCCACAGCCTAGCCTTCGGAGGGTTTCGCCTCAAGCAGCTCGGACGGTGCGCAAGCTCCCGGAAGCCGACGGTGCGTCTACCAGCTGCCCTTGTAGCCCATCATGTCTTTGACGGCCGCTTCGCTCAGCTCGGCGATCTCGGCCTCTTCCTGGGCGATCTCGAGGCAGTCTTCACAGAGCCTGCGTCTCTTGCCGTGGATCTTGACCGAATGCAGCTCGTCGACCTCTTCGTCGCATTGCGGGCACTGCGGCATGGGACCTCCGAGGCCCAAAGATAGCACGCGCCCGCGGCCCGCCAAGAGGTCCGCGGCGTCCGGCTCGGATCGTCAATCCTTCCTCGCCCGGCGGCATCGCGCAGGGGCACCCTCGCGACTGTGAGCCGTTGCCGTCAGCGATTCAACGGGGACTGTTAGGCTCCCCTGGCCATGGGGCTCCTCGATGTCGTGCTCGGTTACGACTGCAACCTCGGCTGCGACTACTGCACGCTGACGCCCGCCATGCGGAAGCAGGCCCTGACGACAGCGGCGGTGCGCGGGGCGCTCGTGCGCGCGCGGGAAGATGGGCTCTCGGCCGTGTCGTTCACCGGGGGCGAGCCCACGATCCGCCCGGATCTCTTGCCGCTCGTTCGCGAGGCGCGTCGCCTCGGATTCGAGGACGTCAAGGTGCAGACGAACGGGTTGCTCTTGGCCGAGCGCTCGAACGTCGAGCGTCTCGCCGCCGCGGGGGTGACGCGCGTTCACATCTCGGTGCACTCCCATCGGCCCCAGGCGTACGAGCGCATCGTGCGCCGCGCCGGCACCTTCCCCTTGATGGAGCAGGCGCTACGGAACGTCGCGGCTTGCGGGGACCTCGTCGCGCACGCCGATCTCATCGTCATGCGTCAGACCCTCGCGACGCTGCCGAGGGCGATCCCATGGATCGCCGAGCGGGGCGTGGGGCGAGCGTTCCTCTGGTACGTGTCGCTGACCGACGGCAACCGGGACAACTTCGCGTCGCTTCCACCGATCCGGGACGCCCTGCCGCAGATGTTCGCGGCCTTCGACCAGGCGGCGGACCTCGGGGTCGATCTGAAGTCGCTGCACGTCCCGCGCTGCCTGCTGGGCGACTACGCGGACCGGGCGCACGACCCGGGGGCGGGACGCGTCCGGGTGCTCACCCCCGAGGCCTCCTTCGAGCTGCAGGATGCGCCCTTGACCCCGGGGCAGCATGTCGAGGCATGCCGCGGCTGCGCGCACGAAGCCTATTGTCCTGGGATTCGGCGGGACTACCTCGAGGTCTTCGGCGACGAGGAGATCGCGGCAGCGCGCGGAAAACCGCCCGCGCTTGGGCCGACCCGGCTGCCGGTGCTCTGAGCTGCCCGGGGCGCGCCGATGGGATCACCGAGGGCCGAGCTCCGGGCCCGGTCGACGGAGCAGCGCCTGGGGGGTGACGAGCCATTCGGGTTCGGGGACGTCCTCGAGCTCGTAGAAACCGCCACAGAAGCAGGCGTAGGGGCAAGGTGCGCACTGGGGTTTCTTGACGCGTCGCGCGGCGAGGTAGTCCGCGAGGTTCACCGTCTCGTTGTTCACGAAGACCATGTGGCGCGCGAGCTTCGAGGCGTCGCCGGCGACGTGGGCTTCGTAGCCGGGCATGAAGCACCACGGCAGATTGATCACCTGGATTTTCATGCGGTCTTTCCACTCGTCGATGACGCCCTGGGTCACTCGGGCGGCGTCGGCGGGGTCGGGGGCGTGGTGCTTCGTGGCGCGGCCGAAGGGGGTGAGAAACTGGACGTTGAGCCAGCGCAGCCCGAGCTCCCAAGCGAGCGCCGCCAGCTCGGGGAGCTTGCGGTAGTTCGACTTCGTCAGGGTGACGTTCATCCCCAGCTCGACCGAGGGTGGCGCATGGGCGCGGCAGTGGCGGATCCCGGCGAGGGTCTGATCGAAGGCCTCGGCGACGCCGACCTCCCGCGCGTGGCTCTTGAGATCAGGGCCGTGGACGCTGAACAGGAGCGTGGTCAGCCCGCTCGTGACGAGCTTGCGCGCGAAGTCTTCGTAGGCGCACAGGCGGCCGTTCGTGGTCACGTTGATGCGTTCGTAGCCGAGGCGTCGGGCGTGTCGGATGAGGGGCAGCAGTTCGGGATTCAGCGTCGGCTCTCCGCCGTCGAAGTCCACCAGGCGCACTCCGTGCCGGCGGTACTTGTCGAGGATCTCCCGTTGCCGCGAGGGATGTCCGTCCACCTGCGTGCGCGTCCCGACCGCGCAGAAGGTGCAGTGGTTGTTGCACACGTAGGTGACGTTCATGATCAGCTTCCTCGGCCCGCGGCTCTCTCTCAGGCGCAGCCGGAAGGTCGCCATGAACCGCTCGAGGATCTCGTCGCTCAGGCCGGTTCCCGAGGGAGCTTTCTGGAACTGGGGGCCCCAGTCGGTGACCACCGCCAGCGGCGCGCCGCGGCGTCGAGCCTGCCTTTCGAGCTCGGTCCCGGGCAGCGGCGTTGCGAATTGCACCGCGGGCAGCGCGCGGTAGCGGTCCCAGAGGTCCAGCGC
>JALVDI010000123.1 GCA_027009115.1 Polyangiaceae bacterium
TCCCGCAGCTCTTCGAGCACGGCATCGACCTGGGCCTCGTCGATTTTCGCCGGCGGCACATGGATCGCGAGGCCCTCGGTCACGACTTTGTCGATCGTTGGCCGGACCTCGACTTCGGCGGTGAACTCGAAGGGCGCCCCATCCACGACGGTGGCGTCTGTAAGGACTTCCGGGGGCTCGACGATGGGCAGCGAGTGTTCGGTGACCGCAGCCATCAGGCCGCGTTCGATGAGCTGCTCGGCGACCTGGCTTCGGACCTGGGGGCCGAAGAGCCGCTTGACGATGTGCTTGGGCACTCGACCCGGCCGGAAGCCGCGCACCTTGGCGGTGCGGGCGAGCTTCGAGAACTCGGCGTCGAGCCCCTTCTGCACCTGTTCCCACGGGACCTGTACCTTGAGCTGGACTCGGACGGGGCTGAGCTCGCTGACCTGGGACTGCACGCTTCCTCCTCGAAAGAAGGAAGGGTCTAGTCCCCGGGACCTCGGGCTTCAAGGCAAGGTTTCGGCCGCGCGGTCGTTCAGGGCGCGGCGGTGCTCGGGGAACGGGGCGGCCGGGGTGCGAGGGCGGCGGAGAAGCGCTCGAAAGCGGCGAGCGGCGGGCCGTGCAGCCGGGCGGGCAGACCCCTCAAGACCAACACCGCCCGGCCGCGGCGCTCCACCCGTTGGGAAGGATCGGCCGCCGCCGCCGCTGCGGCCTCGCGGGCCTCAGCCTCGTCGTCCCAAGTCGTGAACCACACGGCGGCTCCGCGACCTCCCCGCTCGTACACGCGCAGGCGATCGCCCGCCCAGCCCGCCGCGGCGGCCCGGCCCCGTGCCTCGCCGACGCGGCGCGCCAAGAAAACAGCGAGCTCGAGCTCTCCCAGGGTGTCCTCTTCCACGACACTCCAGCCGGCCGTTTCGAGCTCTCCGAGGGTCTCGATGGCGATCGCGTCGGCTTCTTCGCCGCGCAGGTACGCCCGCGGGTGGAGCACCTGCTCGGTGGAGGTGGGCGGCGCGTCGAAGGCTCGGTCCACTTCGGCCCAGCCGCGGCCTTCGTAGAGGCGGCGGGCGAAGGCGAGCCCCGCCAGATAGGGGACGAGGAGGGTCACCCGCAGGATCGCCGGCGCGTCCTGGAGGGCGTCGTCGGGGGGGAAGAGGTCGCCGGCCATCTCTTCGACGGCCCTCGACGCCAGCAGGTCGCCGGGGCTTCGGCCAAGCTGTTCGGCCGAGTAGAAGATCGTGGCCAGGGTTGCGTCCCCCTCCGCGAGCGCCTTGAGAGCGTTGTCGGCGTCGCTGTCGCGCTCGAGCTCCAGGAGGCGGCCGTAGCCCAGGCGTTGGTCCTGAAGGGCGTGGACGAGCTCGTGGACGAGGACCGCGCGGGCTTCGGTCGCCTCGGCAGAGCCGGGCGTTCGGATCAACGTGGCGGCGACCTCGTCACGCAACACGAGCAGGTGCCGGTGCGTGTCGTAGAAACCCAGCACCTGCGCCCCCAGGACCTCGCCGACGAGGGCGCGCAGGTCCAGGCCCTCGGGCAGCAGACCGAGGGTTCGGTAGACCCGCTCGGCGCGGCGGAGGTCGTCCTCGTCGAGCTCGGCGTCGAGGTGTCGGGCGATCGCCGCGGGCGTCTGAACTTCGACGTGCACGGCGTGCCGGAAGCGGAGGCCTCGGATGCGTTCGGCTTCGCGGGCCAGGCGCCGAAGGAGACCTCGTTCGAGGGCGGTGGGTGGCCGCGCTCCCGGTGTCGCGGGGCGGTCCGGCGCGGCTGGGCGGGAGACGCGGGGCGACGTGGGCGAAGCAGCGCGGGGCGACGTAGGCGAAGCGAGGGTGGGGGGTGCCTCGCCCGAGGCCCCCGCGCAGGCCGTCAGCAGCGCGAGGCAGAGCGAGCGTGCGTGCATCACACCTCGATGGCCATGGCCGTGAGGATGGGCCTGCGCCGGAGGTTCTTCACGAAGAAGCGCTTGAGTGCACGGCGCGCCTCGCCCTCGAGGATCTCCACGTCGCTCTCGCGAGTCCGCCGCAAGCTTCGCGTCACATAGTCCGCAGCAGCGTCAAGGATCTCGTCTTCCACGTCTTCCGAGACCACGCCCCGGGCGCTCACCTCGACCGGACCCAAGAGCCGGCCACGCCGATCGACGGCGAAGGCGACGACCGCGTGACCGAGCTCGCCGAGGAGGCGCCGGTCGCGGAGCTGCTCGGGGCCCACGGGCTCGCCTCGGTCCACCGGTACGCGGCCGGCGGGCACGCTCCCCACGGCGCGGGCGACGCCTCGATGGAGCTCGACCAGGGTACCGTTCTCGACGATCAGCGTGTTGCGCACGCCGGTGTCGCGTGCGAGCTGGGCGTGCCGACGAAGGTGATGGAACGTCCCGTGGACGGGGATGAAGTTCCTGGGCCGCACGAGCTCCAGGTAGGTCCGCTGCTCGTCGCGCGCGGCGTGTCCGCTGCAGTGCACGGCCGGTGTGTTCTTGCGATGGAGGACCCGGACCCCTTGGCGTTCCAAAGCGTCGATCATCTCGAAGACGGCCTTCTCCGATCCGGGGATGATCCGCGCGGAGAGCACTACGGTGTCGCCCGCGTCGAGGGTGAGCTGAGGGTGCGCACGGCGGGCGATGCGACCCAGGGCTGCCGGTCGCTCGCCTTGGGTACCGGTCGCGACTACGCAGAGTTCCTCGCGGGGCACCTCGTGAAGGTCCGCGTCGGGTACGATCAGGTCCGCCACCTCGTCGAGGATCTTCAGCTCCCGGGCAACCTCGGCGTGCGTCTTGACCGAGCGCCCCAGCAGCGCGACCCGTCGGCCCTGCGCGCGGGCCGCCGCGAAGGTCGCCCGCATGCGGTAGACGTTCGAAGCGAACTGTGCGACGACGAAGCGTCCCGGAGCCTCCGCCATGAGCTCGGCGAGGGTGGCCCCGACGTCGGCTTCTTCGCCGGAGTCGCCTTCGACGTCGATGTTGGTGGAGTCGCTCAGGAGCAGATCCACGCCCTCGTCGCCGGCTCGGCGCAGCGCGTCGGCCCCGAAGTGCTCGTCATCGAGGGGCCGTTCTTCGATCTTGAAGTCGCCGCTGTGGACGACCGTGCCTGCCGGTGTTCGGAGGATCAGCGAGGTGCAGTCCGGGATCGAGTGGTTCACCCGCACGGGCTCCACCTCGATGGGGCCCACGGAGAAGCGCTTTCCCGGGCGCGTGGCGGTCATCGCCGGTGGTTCGACGCCGTGCTCTTCGAGGCGTCGGCGGATCAAAGCGAGGGCGTACGGGGGGGCATAGATCGGCGGGCGGAGTTGAAGGTCACGGAGCAGGAAGGGGATCGCGCCGATGTGATCCTCGTGGCCGTGGGTGACCAAGATCGCGCGCAGCTCCCGCTCGCGATCCACGAGCCAATCCAGGCATGGGTACTCGAGGTCCACGCCGTGGGTGCGTCCTGGGAAGGTCACCCCGGCATCGACTACGTAGAGGTCGCCGGAGTCCAGGCGCAGGGCCATGCAGTTCATGCCGACCTCGCCGAGGCCGCCGAGGGGAAGGAGGGTCAACTTCACGAGGGACCGGAGCCTCGCATGGGTCGCCTGGCCTGGCCAGCGGGGGCGGCGGGGCGGTTCGGCTCGGAGAGCGCACCTTCCATGGGGTGGACCGCCGCGTTGACCGTCGTATTTGCAGCGTGTTACGCCCCAGCCGCATCAGCTCCGGCCTGCCCGGAACGGGGACCCATGAGTCGCATCCACATCGCTCTCGCTCTCGCTCTCGCTCTCGGACCGTCTTTCGCTGGCGGGGCCTCGGCCCAGCAAGAAGCCGAGGATGAGCAAGTCCACCAGCCCGAGGAGCAGGAGGAGGACGACCTCGACGAGGAGGACGACCTCGACGAGGAGGACGACCTCGACGAAGAGGACGACCTCGACGAAGAGGACGAGCCGGAGCTCCGGCCGCCAACGCTGGAGATGCCCGATCTCGGCGGTGTGACCGACGACGAGGGCCCGGACCTCGAAGACGAGCACGACGCCGAGATCGACACCGGCGACGAGGCGGATCTCCTCGCCGAAGCAGAGCCGGACGGACCGCCGAGCGCGGATCCGACGGCCACGCGTTGGAGCGCGCCCCAGTCGGTGCTCACGCTCCACGGCTACTTTCGGGTGCGCGGAGAGCTCCAGGACAGCTTCTTCCTGGGTCGTGACGATTCGCCCTTCAACGTCTTCCAGCCGGCGACCCGCGGCGTGTACCCCGAAGGTGGGTGCCGCTCGGGTCGCGCGGTGGTGGACAGCTCGATGGCCGAGGACGCCGACTTCTGCGGGGGCGACCGGCTGCGCTTCGCGAACATGCGGATGCGGCTGCAGCCCACGCTTGCGCTCAGCGACGACGTGCGCGTTCACATGACCCTCGACGTGTTCGACAACCTGGTGCTCGGCTCGACCGCGGACGGCACCGTGTACCTGCCGCCGGGCACCTCCGGGACGGACAACTCGAACCCGGACTTCGAGCGGCCGGCGCGCACCCCCGGGGTGCCCATCGACAGCTTCGCGGCGACCCAGAATCCTCCGCAGGCCCTGCGCAACTCGGCGCGCGACAGCATCTACGTCCGCCACGCCTGGGCGGAGGTCACCAACCGTGGGCTCGGGCAGCTGCGTTTTGGACGCATGCCCTCGCAGTGGGGGCTTGGCGTCTTGGCCAACGCCGGTCAGGGAATCGACGCCGACCAGTCCAGCGACGTCGATCGCGTGATGGCGCTCACGCGCATCAAAGGCGTCTACCTCGTGGCGGCTTGGGACTTCGCCGGGCAGGGTTTGCAGGCGCAGCTCCTCGACGACCTCCG
>JALVDI010000124.1 GCA_027009115.1 Polyangiaceae bacterium
TCGGACGGGCCACGGTCGCGCCCGCCGCCGTCTCCGCCGCGACCGTAGCCGCTGCGGTGTCGACGTTCGCTGTCGGGGGGGCCGGGCGCGGCGGACGCGCGGTTTCCCTCGGCCTTGGCTCTGGAGGGCGCGGGGGAGGGGCCGGCTGCGGCGGGGGAGGCTGCGGCGGGGGAGGCTGCGGCGGGGGAGGCTGGGCGTTGCTCGGGGCCGCCGGCCTTGCCGCGGGCGCCGAGCGCGGGGGGGTGGCCCGCGGAGGAGGGGTCCTCGGCGGCGGAGGAGGCGCCGGTACGGAAGGCACGGCCCCGACACCGAACAAGGTCTGCTTCCGGGGGTCGGCTTCGGTCGCGTCGGGTGGGGCGTTGGCCGCCTCCGCTGCGCGGAAGAAGGTCTGGAGCTCGGCGATGTCACCGAGGCGCTTCCAGGCTTCGCCGGAGCGCGAGATGCGATCGTCGACTCCGAGCTCCCCCCGCGTGATCCGTTGCTGGAGGTCGCGCAAGCTTGCCAGGCGTTCTTCCGTTCCGTCCTGGCGCCGGACCATCCACGCGCGCTCGCTCTCGCCCGGCTGTGCGCCCGGTGGGTAGACTTTGAAGAGGTGACCGCAATTGGTGCACTTGACGGTCGTTCCTCGATCGGAGACGAGCGTTTCGTCGAACTCGTACTCCGTCGCGCACCGCGGGCAGGTGACGTCCATGAGGCTTGGAGACGGTAGCACGGCTGCCGCGGGGCGCAGCCGTGCAAGTGCACGAGTGCTATAGCGAACGGCGGGGCCGGTCGCTGGAGGCCCCAGGAGGAACCCGATGAGCGTGATCCAGGTCACCGACGCCACCTTCGAGCGGGAGGTCGTGGCGTCGCCGCTCCCCGTGTTGATCGATCTTTACGCGGACTGGTGCGGTCCATGTCGCCAGATGGCCCCTGTGATCGAGGAGCTCGCTGCGGAGCTCGAGGGACGCTTGAAGACCGTGAAGATCGACATCGACGCCAACCCCCTCTGCGCGCAGACGTTCCAGGCGTCCTCGATCCCCATGTTCGTCGTGATGAAGGACGGCAAAGTGGTCGGTCAGCAGCTCGGGGCCGTCCCCAAGTCGGTGTTGAGACGGCTGGTGGAGCCAGCCCTCGGTCCGGATGAGGCGGCCGTGGACGCTCGGTCCCTGGAGGCGATGCTCGAGGCGGGCGAGGCCCTGGCGGTCGACCTGCGCGATCCGAGCGCCTATGGTCGCTTCCGGATCCCAGGGGCGATCAACCTGCCGGCGGCGGAGCTGGGGACCCGTAAGGACGAGCTCCGGGCCGACGACGGACGGGTGCGGGTCCTGTACGGGCGCGCCGACGAGGCTGCCGGCGTCGCCCGCCAGCTCGCGGCGGAGGGCTTCGACGTCCGCTACCTCGACGAGGGCTTCCTGGGCTGGGAGAGCGCAGGGCTGCGGGTGGAGCGCGGGTGAAGCGTCTCCCCCTCTGGGGCGAGCGTCCGAGCCCGCTTGCCGAGCAAGAGGTCCAGGCTCGGGTCCTCGTGACCGTCGCCGGCGCGGCGGACGACACCTCGGCCCTGCGCTTTGGCGCGCTGCTCGCCGAGGCGATGGGGGTCGGGCTCTGGCATGCCGGCGCGGGTCTTCCGGCGCTCGGTGGGGGGGAGCACGCGGCGGTCGCCGTGGGCGCCGAGTTGGCCTGCCGGCTGACGGCTCGCCTGAGGGTCGTGCTCACCGATGGGCTGCCGCGGGCCGCCTGGCGTGACCGGCGACTGCAGGCCGACCTCGAGCTCGCCGAGGTTCGGCCCGAGGTGGCACGCCGGCTCGCCGAGGTGCTCCGCGCCGCCCATGCGGGAGGTACGGAAACGCTGGAGCCGGAGCCGGAGCCCTGCTAGCTTCCGCGCCCGCAGCGCCACGCCCACCCCTCGGCGGGCGCTGCCATGGACGGCCCCGTAGAACACGCGGGCCTCGTAGGAGAAGAGATGGCTGACAAGCCCGAATACATCCCCGGCCTCGCGGGCGTTCCCGCGGCCCGCTCGAGTGTCTGCCTCATCGACGGCAGCGTCGGAAAGCTTCAGTACCGAGGTTACCCGATCGAGCAGCTCGCCGAGCAGTGCACCTACGAGGAGACGGCACACCTTCTGCTCTTTGGTGAGCTCCCGACCCGCGAGCAGCTCGAGACCTTCGAGCAGGAGCTGGCCACGCGCCGCAAGCTGAAGTTCCGCATCGTCGACGTCCTCAAGCAGCTCCCCGAGAGCGGGCACCCGATGGACGCGCTCACGGCGGCGGTTGCTGGTTTCGGGATGTTCTATCCGGGCGATCACGTCGCCGATCTGGAGTTCCGGCGTCTGTCCGCGGTGCGCCTGGTCGCCAAGTTGCCGACGGTCGTCGCGGCGTGGCACCGCATCCGGCGGGGCGACGATCCCATCCCGCCGCGTCCGGATCTCGGGCACGCCGCGAACTTTCTCTACATGCTCGAGGGCGAGGAGCCGGACGAGCTCGCGGCCAAGGTCATGGACGTCGCGTTGACGCTCCATGCCGAGCACTCGATGAACGCGTCGACGTTCACCGCGCGGGTCACGGCTTCGACCTTGGCCGATCCTTACGCGGCCGTCGCGAGCGCCATCGGTTCGCTCGCCGGGCCGCTTCACGGCGGCGCCAACGAGCGGGTCCTCGCGATGTTGCGGACCATCGACGGCTCCTCTCCGGAGGCCGTGCGTCGCTGGGCGGAAGACCGGCTCGCCCGCAAAGAGAAGATCATGGGTTTCGGCCATCGGGTCTACAAGGTCAAGGACCCGCGCGCGGTGATCCTCCAGGGGCTCGCCACGCAGCTCTTCGAGCGCTACGGCGCCACGCCCATTTACGACCTCGCCGTCGAGCTGGAGCGCCAGATGAGCGAGCTCGTCGGTCACAAGGGCATCGCGCCCAACGTCGACTTCTACTCGGGGATCGTCTACGAGAAACTCGGCATCCCCGTGGACCTCTTCACGCCGGTCTTCGCCATTGCCCGCGTTTCCGGTTGGCTTGCGCACCTGCTGGAGCAGCTTCAGGACAACCGCATCTTCCGGCCGAGCCAGATCTGGGTCGGGGAGGCGGACCGCACGGTGCCTCCGATCGACGCCCGCTGACGGCTGGGTGGTCTCAGCAGCCGGGGACGACGCCGTCCTGGAGATCGACCCGGAGCTGCAGACGTTCGAACGTCCCAGGGGTCGTGTGCAAGCGGCAGTCTTCGTCGAGGATGATCGCTTCGGCGTGGATAGGGATCTGGGCGAGCATTTCGAGGGCTTTGTCGGCGCCCAGCACGAACGCGGCCGTTGACAAGGCGTCGGCGTAGAGTCCACTGGGCGCCAGCAGCGTCACGCTCACGGTGCCCCGCGCAGGCAAGCCCGTGCGTGGATCGAGGATGTGGTGCCAGCGCTTGCCGTCTTCGTCGATGAAGAAGTGCTCGTAGTCGCCGCTCGTGCTGATGGACCCGTCCTCGGCCTCGAAGAACGCGAAGTACTCGTCGGCGCGCCGTGGGTGCTGGATACCCACGCGCCACGGCCGCGGGCCGGCGACGTCCGGGCGTGGCCCGTGCACCTGCACCTGACCTCCCCCGAAGAGCATGTAGCTCTGGATCCCGGCTTCGCGTAGGATGGCCCCGGCGCGGTCAAGGGCGTAGCCTTTGGCGATGCCGCCGGTGCCGATGGCCATGTCTTCGCGTCGCAGGCGCACGGTGCGCGCCGCGGGGTCGAGCTCGATGTCCTGCCAGCGGATCAGGCCCAACCGCGGGCGCACTTCGCGTCGCTGAGGGATGTGCTGGCGGCCAGGGCGGAAGTCGTACAGGCCGCGCAGCGCGGCCCAGCTGAGATCGAAGGCGCCGTCGCTCCAGCGGGACACATCCACCCCTGCCTTGATCACCGCGAAGACGTCCTCGGACACCGCCACCGCTTCCTTGCCCGCGAGGCGGTTGATGCGGGAGATTTCGCTGTCCTGTCGCCACTCGCTCAGCACGCCCTCGAGGCGCTCGAGCTCGGCGAAAGCGGCGGCAACGGCGGGCTCGGCGGTCTCCGGCGGTGCGTCGACCTTGATGACGAAGATGGTGCCCATCAAGGGGCGGCTGCGCGTGAAGAGGGGGCGCGGTCGGCTCGGGCTCGATGTGGTGGCCGGGCGTGGGGGCGTCACTTCGACGGTTTCGGTCTCCGGCGGAGCGTCGTCCGGGCCGCAGCCGAACGCGGCGCACAGGCACGCCGCGAGCAGGCCGGCACGAGTCATCCTCATGGGAGCCGGACCTGCAAGCCGCCGCTGGCCTCCGGGAGGAAGGAGAAGTTCCGCAGCACGCGCACGGAGACGCCCCCTTGCAGGTAGATGCCCAGCCAGCGGATGGGCTCGACCTGGAGGCCGAAGCTGCCCTGGAGCCCGAGATCGAAGTCGCGAAAGCCCGCCGTATCGCTCCGGGTCGAGTCCAGCACGAGCCGCGCCCCGAAGAAGCCCTTCACGATCGCCTCCGGCGAGGTGTATCCCCGCACCCCGACCCCGAAGACGCGCGATCTGGCAAGCGCCGCGTCGTCGTCGCGCAGCCCGAAGGTGGCGTAGCCGGCGAGCTCGAGCTGGTCGGTGATCGAGTAGGCCAGCTCGAGGTCCAGGAAGGGTTCGCTCAGGCGGCTGCAGAAGGTCTCCGGTTCGCGGGATGGCTCCGCCGACTCGCAGGGGGAGCCGTCGGCGTACTTGATCGCAAAGAGATAGGGGACACCGGCGCCGAGGCGCAGGGCGACCGTGCCTGCGTGCCGGCGATCGTCCGCGGTCCGAGTCGGCCTCTCTTCCTCGATGGGCGTGTCGAGGACGCGCACTCGGCTCACCGCGCCGGGAGCCTCGCTCGGGCCGGCGGTTCGATTCGTGGGCGTCTCGCCAAGGGCCGACGGCTCGGGTTGCGCATCGCCCGCGTCCTCATGGCTGACGGCGGGCGTCTCGGCGTCTGTCGGGTCTTCGGGCGTCCCGGCGTCTGGCGGGTCTTCGGGCGTCTCGGCGCCTGCCGGGTCTTCCCTCGCTTCGGCGATGCCCCGTTCCGGGGTTCCCTCGGCGGTGGGCCTCCCTGGTGGCTGTGCGCCGGCGCCTCCGGCGAGGTTGGCCCAGAGCAGCAGCGCGGCCGCCGGTTTGCGTAGGCTCATCACGGCTCTCGTGCCTCCGGCGCACAGGAAAGCGCAGTGCACGACCCGGACGCAAGGACTACGATGCGCCCCGTGCGAACGGCTTTGCTCGTCCTCGGCTCCTGTTGCCTGCTGGCGGCGGTGGTCGGCCCCGTGCGTGCGCTTGGCGAGGCGAGTCGCGTCGAGCTTCGCGCCGTCGCCGTCGCCGACTTCGAGGAGCCCCGCCCCACGGCTCGGCGGCGCCTCGCCTGGGAGGTGCGTCAGCGCACCAGCATCGACACCCGGCTGCAGCCGGGTCGCTCACGCTTGGACGACCCCGCCGTGTTCGAGTCGCCGCTGCTCTATTGGGCGGGCGACCGGGCCTTTCCGCCCCTGTCAAACGGCGAGCTGGTGGGGTTGCGGCGCTTCATCGACTTCGGGGGCATGCTCTTGGTGGACGACGCGGCGCCCGACGACGACGGTTTCGATCGCTCGATCCGGCGCGCGCTGCGGCGCGCTCTGGGCGCCGGCTCGCTGCGGCCGATTCCACGCGACCACACCCTCTACCGGTCCTTCTATCTGCTCGATCGGCCCGTCGGACGAGTCCAGGGGCCGCCGCACCTCGAAGGTGTGGAGCGGGGCGGTCGGATGGCGGTGGTTTACTCCCGCCACGATCTCGGCGGGGCCTGGGCCCGCGACAACCTCGGCACCTGGCAGCATGCGGTCGTACCGGGTGGGGAGCGCCAGCGCGAGCTCGCCATTCGGCTCGGGGTGAACCTCGTGATGTACGCGCTCTGCCTCGACTACAAGGACGATCAGGTGCACGCGCCCTTCATCATGCGACGCCGCGGCGGTTCCCCCTGAACGGACGCGATGGACCCGGAAGTCGTCGACACCCTGGGCCCGCTTCGCTTCGCCGTACCGGGCGGAAGCCTCACCGCTGGGGTCCTTGCGGTTGTCTTCGCGGCCCTGGTGTTGTGGGAGCATCGCCGGCTGCGGGCGGTGCGGTGGACCGTCCTGCGGGGAGGGACCGCGGCGCTGGCGTTCCTCTTGACGGCCCAGCCGCGCTGGAGCGCCCAGCGCCTCGAGCGTGTGCAGGGGCGGGTCGCGGTTCTCGTCGACGCATCGCGGAGCATGGCGATCGAGCATCCGAGCCGCGCTCAACATGTGCAGCACCTGCTCGAACGCTGGGATGGCGAGGCGGAGGGCGTCCCTCTATGGCGCTTCGGGTCGGAGCTGCAGACGGTCCCCTGGGGACCGGACGCAAGCCGCCCTCGGGACGACGAGAGCCGTTTGGCGGCGGCCCTCGAGGAGCTGGCACGGGGCGGCGAAGCCGAGGGGCTGGGGGCCGTGGTGGTGGTCTCCGATGGCGCCGCGAACGATCTCGATGGGCCGATCGACGTCGGCGAGCTGCGGGTCCACGCGGTGCGGGTGGGCCGGGAGGATCTTCGCGACGACAGCCTCGTCGAGGTGCACGCCGACCGGGTCGCTTTCTTGCGGCAGCCGGCCAAGGTCCGGGTGGTCGTGCGCTCGTGGGGAGGCGGCGGGATCGACGTGCCGGTCACTTTGCGCGAAGACAACGAGGTGGTCACCGAGGCGCGCGTGCAGGTGCCCGACGGCGGCGAGGGGGTGGTCGAGCTGCCGTTTACGCCGCGCCGGCTCGGTCGCGCCGTGTATCATGTGTCGATCCCCCGCGCCGACGACGACGCGGTGCCCGCGAACAACGAGCGGGCGTTCCTGGTTCGGGTCGGTCGCGATCGGCTGCGGGTGCTCTTGGTGGCGGGAGCGCCGAGCTGGGATGTGCGGTTTCTACGCGCGTTCCTCAAGCAGGATCCGAGCATCGACCTCATCTCGTTCTTCATCCTGCGTACCGGCAGCGACATGCCCATGGCCGAGCCCGAGGAGCTCGCGCTCATCCCGTTTCCCACCGACGAGCTCTTTCGCGAGCACCTGGGATCGTTCGACGTCGTCATCTTCCAGAACTTCGATTACGGGCCCTACCAGATGGCGGGTTACCTCCCCCGCATCCGCGACTACGTGAAGCGCGGCGGGGCCTTCGCCATGGTGGGCGGCGACAGGAGCTTCGGTAGCGGCGGGTATGCCTCGACACCCCTCGAGGAGGTGCTGCCGGTGGAGCTCCCATCGGCGTCCACTCCCGCCGCGCGGCTCGTGCTCACCGACCGCTTCCGGCCACGACCGGTGGCCGAGCTGGCGCGGCATCCGCTCCTGGCGCTCGCGAACGACCCGGCGGCGTCCGTCGCGCGTTGGGCCTCGTTGCCGCCCCTCGACGGCGCCAACGTCGTGCGACGCGCTCGGCCGGGAGCGACCACGTTGATGGTCCACCCGAGGCGACGCGGAGGGCGCAGTCTGCCGCTCCTGGTGCTTGGCACGGCCGGTCAGGGGCGGGTGCTGGCGCTGATGTCGGATTCGAGCTGGCGTTGGGGTTTCACCGCCGGCGGTTTGACCGGCGACGCGTCCGCTTTTGAGCGCTTTTGGGACCGGGCGTTGCGTTGGCTGGCGCGGGACCCGAACCTCGAGCCGGCGCGGGTAACGACGGATCGCGAGCGCTACGGTCCCGAAGCCCGCGTGGAGCTGCGCGCCCTGCTTCGGGACGCGAGCTATCGGCCCTACGCGGCCGAGCCGGTGCGCTTCGTCCTGGTGGATGCGGTTGGGGAGGAGCTGGCCGCAGCGGACGTCGTCACCGACGCGGAAGGGCGCGCGCAAGCGGTGTTGCGGGGCCCGGCGCAGGAGGGCGCCTATCGGGCCGCGGTCCACCGGGGCGACACGCGGCTGTGCGAGGAGCACTTCCTGGTCGAACGGGGAGGCCAGGAGCTCGCCGATCCACGTTCCCAGCCCGATCGGCTGCGACGACTCGCCGAGAGCACCGGGGGGCGGTATGTCGACGCTCCCGAGGACGCGCCGTCCCTCGACGCCTTCGACGCCAGCGTGACGCGGCGGCGCAGCCTCGACGAAGTGGCCCCCTTCGCCCACCCTGCCTTTGTCGCGTTCGCGGCGCTCGTGTTCTCCCTCGAGTGGTGGCTGCGCCGCCGCGCCGGCCTGAGGTGAGTCAGCTCGGGTCGCAGACCTCTTCGAAGCTCAGCTCGAGGGGGACATCGATGGCGCCGCGGATCTGCACGGGGGCTTCGCCCCCAGCCTCGGAGCAGTCCACCAGGGTGCCGTCGAAGAAAGCCGCCGCGCGGCCGCCGGGGACGCCCACATCGAGGCGCTCGAAGGTCAGGCTGCCGTCGGCGGCCTCGGTGCAATTGCCCCACACTCCATCGGTCGCCGAGACGTCGGGCTCGATGTACCGGAGAGTGAGGGCTGTCGCGAAAGCGAGCTGGAGCGGGGCGCCGATGGGGATGAGCCCGGCGCCAACCTCCGCCTCGTCGATTGTCAGGACGACCCTTCGCGCTTGCGTGCCGCACCCCTCGGCTTCGCTGAGGACCAGGAGCAGCTCTCGTTCCGACGAATCGCAAGGCGCGGCCCGGTAGGTCGCGAACGCGGAGCGTGCGGTGAAGCCCCGGTCGACGCCGCCCTGGCTCACGGCGGCGCGGTTGGTGTCGTCGCCGATGGTCACGCAGCCGGGCGGCAACGAAGCGTCGACCGGCGAGGAGGCGTCTGCAGCTGTGCCGCTGTCGGCGGGACCCGGAACGCCAACGCGGCCGCCACCGGTGCCACCGACCGGCGCGGGCGGGGCCGGCGTGGAGCTATCGCAGGCCGCCGCAGCGAGGAGGACGAGGACAGGGCGCATGGCTCATCGTAGTACGCCTATGGGCCCACCGCGAGGGGCCCCAGAAGCAGGGCAAGAAACGGCTCAAAAGCCGACCACGGCGGCGCAGCCCCGGGGGCCGCAGGCGACGGACGGCTCCTCTCCGCCATCGGCCGTCAGCCGTAGCACGATGCCGACGGCGATCCCGATCAAGCTCACGCCCATCAGCACGTCGGTGGCGATCGCGAGGGAATGCATGGTGTCCGCGTCCGCCCTGCGCGAAGCGGGGCAGACCGAGTCGACGCAGTCCGAAGCGATGTCGTTGCGCACCACGAAGCTCGCCACGCCGGTGCCGATGGCGGCCAGGCCTACGGCCCCCGCAACCGAGAGGACCGTGACGGTGGGGGTGAGGTTTGCCTCCCGCCCCGAAGAGTCGGGCGCAGGTTCGGCCGAGTCCGAGGTTTCGGAGGAATCCGAGGGTTCGGGCGATTGCGTCGGTGTCGAAGCCTCTTCCCGACGTCCCATCTCCTCTTCGATGAGCTGGATGCGCCGGGAGACGAACTCGATGTTTTCGGCCTCCGGGAGCGCCGCGCGGTACTCCCGATACCGGCGCAGGGCCTCCTCGAGCTGGCCCAGCCGGTCGTGGGCATTGGCGATGTTGTAGAGCAGCACGGGGTGCGGCTCGATCGCGTAGGCCTCTTCGAAAAGGGCCAACGCCTCTTCGAAGCGGCCGGCGGTGTAGGCGTCGCGCCCTCGCAGGAACGCGGCGTGAGCCCGGGCGGACCGCTCGTCGGTGGGAGCAACATCCGCACCCGACGGGGCTGCATCCGACGGGGCCGAGGCTGCTTCCGCCTCCTGAGCCGAAACCGGGAGAACCGGTCCGAGCGCGACCAGTGCGCCCCCGCCCAAACCGAACCAAACCAATCGCAACACAGACCGCATCACAACCCCACTACCGGCCCCGGCGTCGGCCGGATCAGCGCCTCGCCCGTACCGCACGCCCCGACCGAGCAGTTCCCCCAGCAGGACACTTGGCCTGAATCGAGAAGTGCGCACGTCAGCTGCGACTCCGGTCCGGGGCCGGTGGCTATCTTCGTCGCGCCCGAGAGCGCCCGCACTGGAGCGGGCGTGCGGTGGGGGTCGGTGGTGCCGTCGCCGAGCTGTCCATGGAGGTTCGCGCCCCAGCACAACGCGCTGCCTCCTGCCCGCACCGCGCAGGTGTAGTCCTCTCCGGCGGCGACGGAGACCGCGTCGGTCAGGCCCGGCAGCGTGTACGGGGCGTCGAAGTTCGAGGACATGCTCGGGTGGCCGATCGCGCCCGCCCCGTTGGCCCCCCAGCAGACCACCTGGCCTTGGCCGGGGATCGCACCTTCGGCGATGGCGCAGGCGTGGGACCTGCCGGCGTCCACATCGATGGCCCCGCTCACGCCCATCACCGTGACCGGTACGGTGGACGCATTGCCCGTACCGTCACCCAGCCGTCCTGCCGCCCCCCAGCACTGCACCGTGCCGCCTGCTCGTCGCGCACAGGTGAAGTTGTAGCCGAGGGCAAGCTGTACGGCGTCGTTTAGACCCACGACCAGGGCGGGCGTGTTCTCGACGACGTCGTGCCCGCTGGGCGCTCCCCCGCGCCCGAGCTGTCCGCTGGAGTTCAGGCCCCAGCACCAGATCTGGCCTCCGTCGATCGCGCACCCATGGGTGGTTCCGGTTCTCACCTCGGTGACGCTGCCGCCGGGCACCTCGATGGGCGCGAAGGAGGCGCTGGTCGTCCCCGCGGTGCCCAGGCGCGAGAAGCTGTCGTCGCCCCAGCAGTATCCCTCGCCGCCGACGATCGCACAGCTCGAGAGGTGACCTGCGGCGAGGTACGTAGCGCTGACGAGCCCCGCCACGGTCACGGGAGATGAGCTGTTCCGCAGTTCCCCGGTCCCGAGCTGTCCTCGCTCTCCGAACCCCCAGCAGTACGGGGTTCCACCCATGAGGACGCAGGCGTGGTGGTCGCCGACGCTCAACGAGGTGACGCCGGTGAGGGGAGTGCCATCGGCCGCGAGCACGTCCCGCGGCGTGGTGGCGAGGATGGATTCGTCTCGGGCGAGCTGACCGTATTGGTTCCTGCCCCAGCACATCAGGGTCGGGCCATCGACCGCGCAGGCGCCGTCGTAGATGGGTACGATCCTCGGCGCCGTTCCAAGGCCCGCCGGCCGCACCGGCTCCGTCGTGAACCCGTCCGTCCTGTCGTCGCCGAGCGCTCCGGCTCTTCGGGTTCCAAAACAACCCGGCCCCATGCCATCCACGACGCAGGTGAAGCGGTCGCCGCACGCGACCTGTGTGACTCCCGAGAGCGCCGGAAGCAGGGTGGGGGCCGTGCGGGTGGCTTCGTCCACCGCGCCGTTGGCTCCTCCGGCCCCCCGGCCCCAGCAGTAGAGCTCTCCCGTCCGGTTGGCGGCGCAGACATGGTCCTCGCCGGCGCCGAGCGAGACGATCTCGCGGAGCCCGACGTCGATCGGCGTGAGCACGACGTCGGTGCCCGCGGACGCCCCGCACTGGCCGTAGTTGTTGTGGCCCCAGCAACGGACCGTTTCGTCCTGCAACCTCGCGCAGGTCGTGCTCGCCCCCAGCGCGACCTCCGCCACGGGGCCCGGCAAGCCGACGACCTTCGTTGCCTGCCGTGTGCGGACCGTATCGCCTGTGCCCGTCTGTCCGACGTGGTTGCGTCCCCAGCACCACAGGCCCCCGAGGTCGTCTATCGCGCAGGTCTGAGCTTCCCGGCTCTCGACCGCGGTGAAGGTGCGATCGGCGAAGTCCGGGTCCGCGGACGTGACGAAGTCGGGTCTCACCCGCGTGGCCATCACGTTGTCCCCGAGCTCCCCGTATCCGCCTCGGCCCCAGCAGAGGAGGTGCCCGGAGTCATCGATCGCGCAGCTATGGTAGCGACCGACCGTCACGTCGCGAACGATCAAGGGGCTGCCGCCCATCGTGACCTCGGTCGGCCGCGCCCGAGCGCCTCGGTCCCCCGTCCCGAGCTGACCGACGACGTTGTTGCCCCAGCACAGCAGCTTGCCCGAGAGCTTCACCACGCAGGTGTGGGTCTGGGCCCCCGCCACGTCGACGATCGGGTCGCAGATCCCATCCCGGCAGGTGCCGTCGCACGCCGCGCCGCAGGCGCCGCAGTGGTTGACGTCGGTGGAGGTGTCGATCTCACAGCCATCCGCCGCATCGCCGTTGCAGTCCGCGAAGCCGTCGTCGCATTCCGCGACGGCGCAGGTCCCCGAGGCGCACGTCCAGGTTGCGTCCATGCCCTCGCACTGCACCCCGCACCCTCCGCAGTGGTCGACGTCGGTGGATGTATCGATCTCACAGCCGTCCGCCGCATCGCCGTTGCAGTCCGCGAAGCCGTCCATGCAGGTGAACCCACAGCCGTTGTCACATCTCGGCGTGCTGTGCTCGGGCACGGGGCAGGGCGTGTCGCAGGCGGTGCAGTGCAGGACACTGGTGGTGACGTCCACGCAGCTCGATCCGCAGAGCTCACTCCCCGGAGGGCATGATGCGACACAGCTCGGATGAGTCCGCGAGGCATCACAAAGGGGCGCAGGCGCGGCGCAGCGCATGCCGCACTCGCCGCAGGTGGCGGGGTCGCCCAGATCCGCCTCGCAGCCGTCGCTCGGATCGGCGTTGCAATCGTCGAAGCCGGGAGCGCAGCCGCTCATCACGCACTCTCCGGCCTCGCAGCCGACGATGGCGTGGGCTCGGCTCGGGCAATCCGTCGCCGCCGTGCACATGCCGGCGTCTCGAGATGCGGCGTCGACCCCTCCGTCATCGACAAAGACGAACATGTCGGGGTCCTGAATCAGCGAGCACCCGGCGAGAAGCGACGGCAGGACGATTGCGAGCGTCTTGATCTGGAACGGCGAGGCCGTGAGACAGCAACTCATTCGGCGTCAATCGTAGGGGGACGGTGGCCGAGGGCGTCCGTGAATCGGTGTCCGATCGATGTCCACCTCCTGTCCAAACCGATCGCCGTGGTATCTTCGAGCCATGGAGTCCGTGGGCGCTGCCACCTTCGGAGAGGCGCTCGGGAGGCTGTCGCGGTCGGCGTTCGTCGGGCGCGAAGAGGCGCTGGCCGTCCTCGAGACGGCGCTGCTCGAGGCCTCGGCGGAGCCGAGGATCGTGACCTGTGTGGGTCTGGCGGGTGTGGGCAAGACCACCCTCGTCCAGCACTTCGTCGAGGCCGCAGCTCGCAGGGGCCATCGCTCCTTCTGGATCGAGGGCGAGCGCCTTGCCCCGAACGTTCAAGCCTTCGAGCGTGAGCTTCGGCGCGAGTGCGATTGGCGAGGTCTGGGGCACGGGGAGAGGGCCGATATCCTGGTCATCGACGCCTTCGAAAAGCTCAGCCGCCTCGAGAACTGGCTGTTCAGCGAGGCCCTACCCCAGGCCGGTGCGTCGCTCCTGGTGCTCCTGACGTCCCGTGAACCCTTGCGGGTCAGGACCACCGTGCGGCCGGGCCTGCGTGACATTCATCGCGAGCTCCGGCTGGACGCTTTCGATTTTGCCGAAGCCCAAGCATACCTGCACAGGAGCCGCGTTCCTGAGGGACTCCATCGTCGGATCATCGAGTTCACCCAGGGCCACCCGCTCGCGCTCGCCCTGGTCGCGATGCGCTTCGCTTCGGACCCGACGCACGAGTTGACGGCCGACCTCGAGGCCGACGTCATGCGGACGATGCTGGAGGAGTTCCTTCGCGAGATTGGCCCAGGTCCCAGGCGGGATGCCCTCTACGCCCTCAGCCTGCCACGAGCCACCGACAGCGAGCTGCTCAGCGGAATGCTGGGGTACCCGTCCGAGGAACTCTACCACTGGGCCGAGCAGCTCCCCTTTGTTCAGCGTTCGCGAGGCGGGATCTTTCCTCATGGTCTCGTGCGCTCGATCCTGCACTACACCGCTCAGGACCTGCCTCGCTTCAACGACTTCGCGAGCCGTGGCCTCGAAGTGATCCTCCAGCGGGCGCGCGGCGCCCCGATCGATGTCCAGCGCGAGCTCCTGCTCGAAATGCTCTACGTGGGTCGCCACCGATCCCAAGGCAGCGCCCCCTTTCCGTTGGAGGGGGCGCGGTCGACCTCGCTCATGGTCGGCGGCCCGCAGCACGTCGAGCCGTGCGCGCGGATCCTCCGGCGAGTGCTCGGGCCTGAGTCCGAGGCCTTGTTTCGCTACTGGATGAGGCGGCAGCCCGACCGCTTGCACGTCGCCGTCGACGAAAAGGACGAGCCCGCCGCCTTCTCCTTGAGCTTGCGCTTGTCCGAGCTGACCGACGCGGACCTCAGACGCGATCCCGTCGTCGCCGCCGCGCACGCCGCATGGCAGCAGGGTTTCCAGGGGGGCGGTCCGACGGCTTGCTTTCGCTTCTTTCTCTCGCGAGGCGGCCACCGTCCCGACTCCCCTTTGATCGAGAGCATCGTCTGCTCCGTTCCCTTCGCCACGGGCACCGCCAGCCCGCCCATGACCACGCTGGTCTTTGCCATGCCCTGCCCCGACCTCTGGGAGCCCTTGACGGCGCTCTTTCCCCTGGAGCGGATCCCCTCCACCCTGGCCGACGTGGATGGGCTTCCCCACGGGGTCTTCATCGGAGACCTCTCGGCGGGGCTGTCCGCAGGCATGTCGCCGGACGAAGCGACGCTCGCCACGATGCGGATGCTCGCCCTTGCGATCCTCGGGCAGGGCGCTCCGATGCCTTCGGCCCCGGCTTGTCCTTTGCCCATCTCGCACCTGCGTGACGCGCTGCGCGACCTGTACCGCCCGCACCAACTCGCCGGCAACCCATGGGTGGCCTTGCCTCCCTTCTCAGGAAGCACGGAGGCGTTTGTCGAGCGTGTTCGCGCTCTGATCGGTGAGATGGCCGACAACCCCGCGTACGCCGACAGTGCCGCGGTACTGCACGCGACCTACATCGAGCCGGCCGTGAAACAGCAGGCCGCCGCGGTTCAATTGGGGCTCGCCTACGGAACGTACCGCCACCGGTTGCGCAAAGCGATCGCCGAGCTGAGCTCCCTGCTGCGTTCCGGATGAAAGAGGGCCAAGCTCTCCGCCCGCCGGCACCTGTGTCAGTCGCAGCCGCGACCACCGTCTTGAAGGCATGCCGCGTTACTACGTCACCCTCTTCTACGTGGAGCCCACCTACGCCGCCCGCTGTGGCGTCCCTCCGCGGGAGTATCGTGGGGGCTTCGACGTCGAGGCTCCCGATCCCGTGTCGGCGATGAAGCGCGCCCGCGAGCTTTTCCGCGAGGTAGAGCGGCGTAGCAGCGTGGGCTGGGCTCGAGAGATCGTCCGATGCGAGTGCGAAGCGATCGCCGCACGAGCGGGGTGGATCCCCTTCAGTCCCACATCCGCGTGAGGCCAGGCCGGCCGCATGCGCAGCTTTCGGGAGGTTGGGCGGCGTTGGGACCTCGCCGCCGTGGCTGATACGTCCGCGGAGCTTCCGCGAGAGGCCGCAGCCTCTCTTCACGACCGCGATACCTACGGCCAAGCGTAACGGGCGCGCTGGAGAGTGCGCACACTCCGATCGCATCTACCAGGAGCACCGTCGCGTTGCACGGGATGCGTGGAGTGCTCGCGGGAGTCTTCGGCACGTCCGGGAGTCTTCGGCACGTCGAGTGGAGGATGCGCACAGGCTGCTCTCTTGACGAAGGGCCGGCCGGGTGCGGTGCGACTCGACGCCGGGAAAAGCGCGCCGTGGTACCGTCGAGCCGATGGTGAGCGACGAGTGGGTCCTGTACGTCGACGAGTCCGGGGACTT
>JALVDI010000125.1 GCA_027009115.1 Polyangiaceae bacterium
GTCGCTGTCCGAAACATCGGCAACCTCCGACAGCGGCGTCGACCGGCGGGGGTAGGCGCAGGACGCGACACACAGCGCGACGAGCGGCACGAGGGCTCTCATGGCGCCGAGCCTGCCACCAAGGGTTCGCGGACGCCAACCGCACTCACCGGCGTTGCTGAGGCAACAAGCCGAAGGAGGCCTTGCGGCGCACCTCCTCCAGACGGCGGGCGAGTTGTGCGTTGTCCACCCCGGCGAAGCGGTGCCCCAGGCGGACCGGGGCGGCGCCGCTACGAAGCTTCAAGGCGACGGCGTCGCGCTCGGCATCGTAGACCACCCGCTCGACGTCGTCCCAACGCACGCGCAGCACTCCCGCTTCGTCCTGCTGCACGAGGCCGTCCACGTCGAGGAGCAACGTCGCCTCGCGGCGCCAGCTCCGCCGCAGACCCCAGATCGTCATCGCGGGCCCCGACGCAACGAGCAACAGGCCACCGACGAAGAGAACCCAGACCGTCGTCTCGTCGCTGGGGAAGGCCTCGGGCCAGCTCCACCTCGGGCGGGACACGGGGGCGCCTCCCGACGGCGGCCCCTCCGCGACGGCTCGCGCCGGGTAGACCCCCAGGGGGTCCACCTCGTCGATGCGCGGGTAAGCGAAGCCCACGAGGACCGAACCGGCCAACGTCGGGATCATGGACAGCCAGAGCAGCCAAAGCAGCTTCGGCATGTCGTCGCGCCGATACCAGCCGACCAGCGCCGCCCCCTCCCGCTCGCTCTCCTTCACCGCCACCTCCACCACCGGACCGAAGGTGTCCTTCGCCTCACTCGGACTCGAGCGCCGCGACGGCGCGGTCGAGCTCCTCGATGTCCGGATTCTCGGGATCGAACCGCCGCGCTTCGTCGAGGGCGCGGCGGGCGGCCTCGGCGTCTCCGTCGGCGAGGGCCGCGCGCGCCTGGTCCAGGGCGTCCTTGGCGGCCTCCTCCCGCGCGAAGGGGTCGAGGGGCACCGGCTCCTCGGGCAAGACACCCACGTCCGGCACGCCGAGGTCCGGCGCGGCGTCCCGAACCTCGCCGGCGTCTGGTTCTTCCCCCGCATCGGTCCCCGCGTCCGCCTCGGCGGCGTCCTCGGCCCCCAAGGCGTCGATGGAAGCGTCGAGGGGAGGGACGGCCGCCGGCGCACCGTTGCTGAAGACGATGGCCAGACCGACGGCGAGCCCGGCGCCCACCACGGCGCCGAACGCCCACCCTCCGCGGCCTGGGTCGCTCGTCGGCTGCGCCGCCAAGGGGATCCTCCGACTCGGCGGCCGGACGAGGTCGGCGGGTTCGACCAAGCCGGCTTCCTCGTAGGCCTCGCGGATCGCCGCCGCGAACTCCGCCGCGCTCTCGTGACGCCGGCTTGGGTCTTTCGACAGGCCGGCCATGATCACCGCCTCGACCTGCTCGGGGATCCGCGACGGGTCGGCGGCGGCCTGACGCACTGGGACCGGCTCCTCGTGGATGACCTTGTGAGCGACCGCCACGGCGTCGGTCCCAGGAAAGGCGCGCGCCCCGCTGGCGGCTTCGTACATCACGGCGGCGAAGCTGAAGAGATCACTCTGCGGACCGTACTGAGCGCCCGCGAGCGTCTCCGGCGCGGCGTAACAGGGGGTGCCGAGAAACTGCCCCTCCCGCGTGAGGGAGGCGTTGGGCATCCGCGCGATCCCAAAGTCCGCGAGCTTGGTCTGACCGTCGGGAGTGACGAGCAGGTTGTCGGGCTTGATGTCCCGGTGGATGATCTCGCTGTCGTGCGCCAGGGTCAGCGCCTCACCGACCTCTTCGGCGAGACGCACCACCTGCACCGGCTCGAGGGCGCCGCGGCTCTTGAGCACGTTCTTGAGGGTCGAGCCCGCCACGTACTCAAAGACGAGGTAGGGCCCGACCTCGGGCTCCTCGCCGACGTCGTAGACCTGGACGATGTTGGGATGGTGCAGCCGCGCCGCCGCCCGCGCCTCGTTGCGAAAGCGCTCGAGGAAGAGCGCCAGCGCCTCGGGGTCCATCTTCAGATCACGGACGGTCTTGATCGCCACCGCCCGGTCCAGCTCCGGGTCGCGCCCAAGAAACACGAAACCCATCGCGCCGCTCCCCAGCAACCGGTCGACGGTGTACCGTCCGATTTTCTTGGGGATTCCGTCTTCCATCGGGCAACCGTGGGTGTACCTCAAAGCGGAGTCGCTCGCTATGCGGTCCGCGAGCCCAGAACCGAAGGGCTCTGCCGCCCCCACGAAACCCGCGCCAAAACCGTCTCCCACTGCCTTACCGATTGGAGGTACACCCACGGGATGCGACGCACGAAGATCGTCTGCACCCTGGGCCCGGCGAGCTCCGACCCCGAAGTGATCGACCGCCTCGTCGCCGCGGGGATGGACTGCGCCCGCCTGAACTTCTCGCACGGCAGCCACGAGTCCCACGCCGAGATGGCGGCCAGGGTGAGAGCCGCCGCCCGTCGCGCCCGCCGCCCGCTGGCCATCCTCGCGGACCTCTGCGGCCCAAAGATGCGCGTGGGGCATTTCGCCGACGGCCCCATCGAGCTCGAGCCCGGGCAGCGCTTCGTGCTCACCACCCGCGACGTCCCCGGCACCCGGGAGCAGGTGTCCGTGAGCTACGCCGCGCTACCCCAAGACGTCCGCGTGGGCGATCCGATCCTCCTCGACGACGGGCTGCTCCGCCTTCGGGTCACGGCGATCGACGGCCCCGACGTCCGTTGCCGGGTGGAAGTCGGCGGCCTCCTCTCGGACCGCAAGGGCCTGAACCTGCCTGGGGTCCATCTGAGCACCCCGGCGCTCACGGCCAAGGACGAGCGCGACCTCGCCTTCGCCGTCGAGACCCTCGAGGTCGACTACGTCGCCTTGTCTTTCGTGCGGAGCGCCGACGACGTCCGGCGCGCGCAACAGCTCAGCGGCGGCGTCCCTGTCATCGCGAAGATCGAGAAACCCGAAGCGATCGAGGACCTCGACCGCATCCTCGACCAAGCGGACGGCGCCATGGTGGCGCGCGGCGACCTCGGCGTCGAGATGGGACCCGAGAAAGTCCCCCTGCTGCAGAAGCGCATCATTCGGGAGGTGAACGCACGCGGAAAGATCGTCATCACCGCAACGCAGATGCTCGACTCGATGATCCGCAACCCGCGGCCGACCCGCGCCGAAGCGGCGGACGTCGCCAACGCCGTCATGGACGGCACCGACGCGGTCATGCTCAGCGGCGAGACAGCCGCAGGCCGCTACCCCGTCGAAGCGGTGGAGATGATGGCGAGCATCGCCGTGGAGGTGGAACACGAGTGGGTCGAGGAGCTCTCGCGGCAGACCCGCGACATCAAGGTCGTCGCCCACGAAGATTGGGGCTTCCCCGGAGCCGCCGCTCGCGCCGCGGCGGTGCTCTCGACACACCTGCCCCTCAAGGCGATCGTCACCTTCACGCAGGACGGCCGTTCGGCCTCGCTCCTGGCGGAGTATCGCCCGCGCGCGCCGGTCGTCGCGGTAACCTCGAAGCCTTCGGTCGCGCAGCGCCTGGCGCTGGAGTGGGGCGTCATGCCCCGGCTCGAAGTGCCGCCGGAGGACCTCGAAGAGGCGCTGCGCATCGCGCAGTCGGTCGTGACCCGCGAGAAGCTCTGCGGCCGCGGAGACCAGTTCGCGATGGTCGCTGGCTGGCCGACGAGCGGCCGGACGAACACGGTCAAGCTCCACCAGCTCTGACCGCCCCCATGCCTCCGCGCGCCACACGGACGCGCGTGCGCTTCACGCCTCAAGAATCGTCGGGCTTTGCTCGCCGGACATCGCGCAGCGGCCTCCTCGCGACCGTGTCCTGCTCGGTCCTGCGGCGAACTGCGGAAGCTCGCCGAGCGGTTGGTGTAGGCTCGGCGACGTGCATCCTCTGGTGGCGATCAGCCGGGACCTCAGCGAGACCTTGGCGCCGATGAGCTTCGGTCCACCGGTCACCCATGTCTACGACCCGCTGCGCTACGCCCGCGTCCCCCACGAGGCCTACCTGAAGCGCTACGGCGACGGGCCCAAGGAGGTCCTCTTTCTCGGGATGAACCCAGGCCCCTTCGGCATGGCGCAGACCGGCGTCCCCTTCGGGGAGGTCGCCCACGTGCGCGACTGGCTCGGGATCTGCGGACCCGTCGGCAAACCGGAACGGGAGCACCCCAAGCGCCCCGTCCGAGGCTTCGACTGCGAACGCTCGGAGGTGAGCGGCCGGAGGTTCTGGGGCTGGGCCGCCGAGCGCTGGGGCACGCCCGAAGCCTTCTTCGCACGCTTCTTCGTGGGCAACTACTGCCCGCTGGTGTTCATGGAGGGCGAGCGGGGCACCAACCGCGTCCCCGAAAAGCTCAGGAAAGCCGAGCGCGAGCCTCTCTTGGCGGCCTGCGACGAGGCCCTGCGCCGACTCGTCGAGGTCCTGAGACCTCGGTGGGTGGTGGGCGTCGGCAAGTGGGCCTGCGTGCGCGCCGAGCTCGCGCTGCAGGGGCGAGCGGTGAAGGTCGGGCAGGTGCTCCACCCCAGCCCGGCGAACCCGCACGCCAACCGCGGCTGGGCCCCTCGGGCCGAAGCGCAGCTCGCCGAGTTGGGGATCCGGCTTTGATGGACGCCGAAGTTCTGATCGTCGGCGCTGGCTTCGCGGGGTTGAACGCCGCCTGGGAGCTGCAGCGCAACGGCATCCACGTCCGCGTCGTCGAGGCTCGGGATCGGGTCGGGGGCCGCTCCCTGAGCCGGCGCTTCGGCAGCGACACACTCGACCTCGGCGGACAAT
>JALVDI010000126.1 GCA_027009115.1 Polyangiaceae bacterium
GTCGAGGCGCCCCAACTCGCAGGCGTTGCCCGTCTCGCAGGGGGCGCCCTCCTCGCAGGCGCGGCCGCCGTCGGTCCCCCCATCTTCGGGAGGTCGGCCCGGTACGCAGTCGCCGTTGACGCAACGTTCCCCCAGGCCGCACTCCGCCGAGGTCGCGCAAACGCCGCCGTCTCTCCCGTCTTCGCCCCCTCCGCACGCTGTGAGACCGATCAGAAGAGGCAGGGTCAGGAGAAGGAAGGGCGACCGCCGAGTCATGGCGCCATGATGACAGCATCGCGACCTCCGCTCCAACCTGTCTGGGACGTTCGAGGTCTGCACCCATCGCACCGGGGGCTTCGTACCCGTGCGGGCCACCTACTCGCTGCCGATGGAGACGCCTCGAAGCCGAAGCCAGCGCCGGAAACGCTTCCACTGCTCGGCCGTGATCCAACCGAGGATGCGCCCGTTCGCGCGCACCTGCAGCCAGCCGGCTTTCGCCGGCGCGTAGCCCTTTGGCGGCGTCGGTCGCCGGCTGCAGCGCTCGACCAGACCGCTGGAGTCGAGTTCGCCTGGGTCGAGCTCGAGGCTCACCACCCCCCGACGTTCGGTCGCGCGACCCATGCCTGGGAGGTTGTCACGCGGGTGATGCCTCGCGGAAGGGGAAAACCCTGACGAACTCTTTCCTATCGCGAATTCAATACGTGGATCGCGTCCCGGACCGTTCCCCGCAGGCAGGCGAAGCAGTCCCGTCGGCCGAGCAGGCCGCAGCCGTCCCGAGGAAGACGGGCCGCGCGGCGTACCGCGGGCAGCGCCCGCCGGTCCCCAATCCGGATCAGGGCCCGTAGCTGACGCTCCTTCGTCTCGCACTGCCGGGCGAGCTCCAGGCGGGCGACGGCCACCGCGAAAGGCGGGGCCTCGTCGAGCCGGGCGAGCACCGCGTGCGCCGCCGCCGCTCGCTCCGGCCGCGACCCCTCCAGGAGCGCACCGAGGGGAAAGGGCTGGATGGCTTCGTCCTTCGCCGGCGGCGCTGCGACGGGCTCCGCGGCCACCGGCCTCGGGGCCGGCGGGGCCGGCGGCCGCAGGACCTCGGGCGCCGCGCGGTCCTGGGACACCGAGGGGTCGTCCACCCGGGGGAGCGTGCGCCACGCGACGGCGGCACCGACCATCAGGATCGCACCGGCGACGCCGATGGCCAGCGCCCTCCGAACCGACGGCGCCTTCGCGGGAGGCGGCGCGAGGAACGAGGTGAGGACCTGCCCGACCGCCGCGGCGTCCCGCGGGCGATCCTCGGGAACGGCCGCGAGCAGCTCGGTGACGAGCGCTCCGAGGGGCGCGGGCGCGTCCGACGGAAGCCTCGGCGCCGGAGGGTCCTCGCGTAGCTGCGCCCCGAGGACACGCTCCGGATCGTCGCCGAAGAGGCGCTCTCCGCAGAGCATTTCCCACAGCAACACGCCCAACGCATAGAGGTCGGCGCGGCGGTCGACGAGCTGTCCCATCGCTTGCTCCGGCGCCATGTAGCCGACCGTCCCCACCACGTCGCCGGAGAGCGTCAGCGGCCGCTGGTCGCCGCCGAGGGCGCCCGGCTGGGCGTGCGCGATACCGAAGTCGAGCACCCGCGCTCGCTCGCCGCCGGCGGTGGGCTCCAGCATCACGTTCTCGGGTTTGAGGTCCCGATGCACGAGCCCGGCCTCATGTGCTTCGTGCAGCGCCCCGGCGATCTCGGCGCCGAGCCGGCACGCCTCGCGCCAGGGCAGCGCCCCCTCGGATGCCAGGCGCTCACGAAGGTCTCGCCCCTCGATGAGCTCCATCACCAGGTACAGTCGCCCCTCCTCGGTCCAGCCGAAGTCGATCCCCCGCGCCACGTTGGGGTGCTGCAACTGCGCCAGGGCCGCTGCTTCGCGGGCGAAGCGCTCGCGGGTCCGCTCCTCCTGGGTGTCGTGGAGGACTTTGACCGCCACCCGCGTCCCCAGCCGCAGCTGCTCCGCCAGATAGACTGTGCCCATGGCGCCTCGCTTGAGCGCCTCGACGAGCCGGTAACGGTCGTCGAGGACGCGCCCGGAGAGGTCGACCGCCGGGTCGGCATGGGGCTTTGTGGGCGCGCTCACCGAGGCAGTATGACTTGTCGGCGGCTCCGGATCTTCCTCGCCATGACGGGAAGCTCGTGAAGCGGGCCTATCCTGCGCTACGATAGCGGCGATGGCGGTCTTCCGGTTGCGTTACGGAGCGCGCGAAGTGCTGCTCCCGCTGGGGAAGTTCACGATCGGACGTGCCTCCGACTGCACCCTGCGCATCGACGACGAGCACCTCTCGCGGCGCCACGCGGTGCTGCGTGTCGAGACCGACAAGGTGGCGATCCGCGACGCCGGGTCCCGCAACGGCGTCATCGTCAACGGCGTCCGGATCCGGTCCATGCGTTACATCGTGCCCGGCGATCGGATCCGCCTGGGCCGTCACGAGCTCGAGCTCTTGCGCGACGACATTCGCGAAGGGTTCGTCTCCCAGCCGACCCGAGAGGACGTCGGGGCGGTGCCTAGCTCGGGTCCTCCCCCCACACCGTCCCAGGACGATCTGCCGGGGCCGGACGTGCTCAGCCCCCGGGAGCGAGAGGTCCTGGAGCTGCTCGCGCTCGGTCACACCCAGCGGGAAATCGCCGAACGGCTCGGGGTCGGCACCAAGTCGATCGAGACCTATCGCTCGCGTATCGGCGACAAGCTCGAGCTGCGCAGCCGCGCCGACCTGGTGCGCTACGCACTGCGTCACGGGCTGGTCCGACCGTACTGACCACTGCGGCTCGGTCGCCCACAGATCGCTGGCGTCGGTCAGCGGCGCTGCGACTCGATGTGCCGCTTCAAGGTCCAGGGGATACGGAGGATCCAGTACTGGAGCGTCGGACGGATGACGTCCGTCACCAGCCCGCGCCCCACGTCGACGAGCGAGCCAAAAGACACGAGGGTACGGTTGCCCGGGTAGCCCCGGATGCGGAGAAACCCCCAGCCGGCCTCGATCGTGTGCGGCTCGGTCGTGTCGAGCCGGAACTGCACGACGCGACGCTCGGGATCGAAGGTCAGGCGCATCACGTAGTGGGCGCGAATGGGGCCGACGCGGTGCTCGAAGCGGATGCGCCGTTCGGTGTCTCCGCTGCGGTCGAGCTCGTCGACCCGCTCGACCTTCGGGAGCATGTGTCGGTACTCGCTCGAATCCTCGGTCAGCTGAGCCCAAACGACCTCGGGCGGCGCGTCGATCACCTGGTAGCTCGTACCGCCCATCAGGCGCAGCTCCCCGCGGCGCTCGTTCACGGCGCGGGCGACCGTCTCACCGCTCTCCAGGCGCGCTCGCTCGTGGGGGCTCAGCGGGCGACGGAGCGCTTCGCCAAGCTGAGCGCGACAGACGGAAGTCAGCGCCGCCAGCGCGACACACACGAGCGCGAACCTCCACATCGCTGAGCTTGGTAGCACCTCCCGACGCATCGTAAAGCTGGGACGAGCTTGGGCCCGTGCGGCTTCAATCAGGGCGACTTCCATCGGAGTGGACCGGAACGCGATAAAGCGTCGCCAACCCGAGAGCGAGGGCTGGGAGTGCCAGGCACGCTCTGAGCGCGGGACCGTAGGAACCGAAGGAGTCGCGGGACAGAGCCAGCAGCGACGGACCGAGGGAGCTGGCCACCACGAGACACATCATCTCGATGCCGGCGATGGCGCCCAGATGACGCCGGCCGAAGAAGCGCGGGAACGCCACCGTCGACAGCGGGCTGAAGAGACCGCCGCTCACCCCGAGGCCTGCGACCACGAACCAGAAATTGGCGTCGAGATCCGCCGCAGCGAAGACGCCCACCCCCTGCGCCGCCATCATCGCCACCAGCAGGGCGCGCACCGGAAGACGGTCGGCGAGGATGCCTCCGGCGAGCCCCACGGCGGTGCTCACGACGCTCATCGGCAAGAAAACCCGCACCGCCGCTGAGCGCGGCAGGTCCACCTCGGCGCCAAGGTCCACGATGTGGAAGGTGATGCCCGTGACCACCAACGCCTGAAAAGCAAGGGCCGAGGTCACCGCCCAGAAGGCGAGGGTGCGCGCCGCCTGGCCGCGGGTGAACGCCCGCTCGTCGGCGCCGGCATCGTCGGCGTCCCCTTCCCGAGCACCGTCCATGCGCAGGCCGCAGCTCTCGGGATCGTTGCGGTAGAAGAGATAGGCGACCATCCCCATGCCCACGATCAGAAGCACGGCCATCTGGCGCCACGCACCGCGCCACCCGGCCGCCGCGATCCAGTCGTCGAACAGACGTGGCGCGTAGCCGAACCCAAAGGAGACGAAGACGCCGCTGATGCCCGCGGCCAGCCCACGGCGATGGCGGAACCAGCGGCCGAGCATCGTCCGGCTGACCATGGTCAGCATGCCCTGGCCCGACAGGCGCAGGCAGTAGAAGCCCGCGACGAGTACGGAGACCGACGCCAACGCCGAGCCGCCGAGAGCTGCGATCACTCCGTCCACGGACGACAGAAGGAGCAGCGTCAGGCCCAGCCCGGTGGACGCGAGCATCGCCGTTCGCCGCGCGCCGAGCCGATCGAGGACGGTGCCCCCCCAGGGCAGCGTCAAACCGCTGAGGAGCGTGCCTGCGAGGTAGGCGTTGCTCACGCTCAGCCGGCTCAGGTGCGTGGCGCCCAGCAAGGCGTCCGTGAAGACGCTGACGCCCATGGTCTGACCTGGGATACTCGCGACGACCCCCACCGTCGCGGCGGCCACCACCACCCAGCCATAGAAGAACGGAAACCTGGCGGGCGCGAGGGGCCAGTCGGCTCGGAACAGGCGCTCGAACACCGCCGGGCCATGAGCGACAGCGCCGGCGGTCGCAAGGCAAAAGCGCGCCCCTCCGAAGCCCTGGGGGCGGCGCACCGTTCGACGACATCGCAATTGAGGGGCGCGCTGCGCTACCCTGCGGCCGATGGCTCTCGTTCGGATCGTCGCGCACGGGGACACCCACATCGGCCGCCGCGAGCACAACGAAGACGCGATCCTCTTGCGTCGCGAGCTCAACCTCTTTGCGCTCGCCGACGGCGCCGGCGGAGAGAACGCCGGGAACGTTGCCAGCTCGATGGCGCTGACGACCCTTGGGCACCACTTCGAAGCGACCGAGGCCACCCGCGAGTCGGGCTTCGACGTGCTCGGGCTGCCCCTTGGAGCCAAGCGTCTGTCGGCAGCCGTCCACAGAGCGAACGCGGAGATCGTCCAGCTCGCCGCCGCGAGCCAAAAGTACCAGGGGATGGGGACGACGGTCGTCGCGGCCTCCATCGAACCCGAACGCGCCGTGATGCATCTCGCGCACGTGGGTGACTCGCGCTGTTATCGACTCCGCGCCGGGATCGTCGAACTGCTGACGACGGACCATTCGCTGATGAACGACGTGCTCGAGCTCGCGCCGGAGCTCGACGAGGCGAAGGCCAAGAGCCTCCCGACCCGGGTCGTCACGCGCGCCCTGGGCATGAGCAAGTCGGTGCGTGTCAGCGTGCAGAGTTACGCCCTCGCCCCGGGCGATCGCTACCTCCTGTGCAGCGACGGATTGACCGATCAGCTCGAAGAGGAGCAGATCGCCGAGGCCCTGGGGCAAGACGTGCGACCGGAGGCGCTCGTCAAGATCCTCTTCGACATTGCCCACGCTCCCGAGGCGCGCGACAACATCGCCGTCGTCGTCCTCGACGTGCTCCCAACGGACGCAACGGACTGGCCGTCTCCGACGCTTCGGGCCCGGCCCCTGCAGCAGCGCCAGCCGGACCACCTCGACGACGACGACGAACCCGAGCTGCTGTTCGTCGAGCACGACAGCGAGGAAGATCTCGACGACTCTGCCTTCGCAGAGGACGGAGACAGCGCGAGCGACGGGGGCACCGGGGCCTCCAGCCCCGACGAACAGACGACGAGCGAGTTCCCTGCGGTCAAGCTGGTGCCGGAACCCTCCCCAGAGAAGGCCGCGGCGATCAAGCGCGTGCTGCTGCACGATCTGCCCGAACCGAAGGACGAACGCGACCCGACGATCCGCTTCCGGCGGAGCTGCCGCCACTGCGGCGCCGACTTCGACGGGCCGGCAGATGTCTGTCCGTTCTGCTGGAAGGCGGTCTGAGGCTCCCTTCCATGGAAGGGATGAATCGGCCAGCCCCGGCGAGCGTCGCAACGGCAGCTCGGGTTGCGCGCTATCCTGGATCCACCATGCGAAGACGACTTCTCACGATGCTTCTGCTGAGCGCGCTCTGCGGGTTCGGTGGGGCGACCGCGCAGGTCCGTGACGAACAGGGCGTCGTCGGCCCCGGCCTCTACGCATTTCAGATGCGGATCACGCACGCGAGTTGCGGAGATGCGGACCGTACCGGCTTCGTGAGCTCCTACTTCGGCGCGATCGACGGGATCCCGGGAGCGCGGCACATGGTGCTCCGCCTCCTGAACTCGAGCTACTGGCCGCGATGGGAGCTCGAAGTCGATGCCGCCGGCGTCGTCACCGCGGTCAGCCGCAACGAGCGCGTGCGGGGAACGAACCGCTTCGAGGTGCGCCTCGACGGAAGCCGTTTCACCGGCACGGGCACCCGCACCTACATGCGAGGCGAGCGCCGTTGCGCCGTCACCTACGACGCACTGCTGCGCCGCATCGACCGCCCCCAGCCACCACCAAGCAGGTGACCGCGGCCAAGGCGCCGCTCACAGCTTCTCGATTACCAAACCTACGCGAACGAGCTCAGTTGGGGTCGGCGTGATGGTGATGGGCAGCATGCGGTCGTAGTCGCTCCGCGGAATGAAGTAGATGGCCCGCCGCTCCGTGGCGCCGAAGAGCTCCCCTTGCCATGTCTCGACGAGGCTGCGCGCCTCGTCGGGCTCGAGCCCCGCGCTCGTCGCAGCCTGCAGCAGCCAGCGGCGAAGCGCGTGCTTGTCCCCCCGGCGAACGACGCGGCTATCGTTTGGGCTCACCCGGTGTTCCACCACGGACGATCCACCGACCACCCACACGGTGTGCTCACCCTGTTCGGAGCGAAGGCGCGAGGCTCGGATAGGCGAGCGGAAGTGCACGGGGCCGTCGTAGAACAGGAAGGACTCGGAGTCGTCGAAGCGCGAGAGAAACATCGAGGCGTCCACCTCTCGGAGCCGGTTCCACCAATGACCCGGCGGCGCTGGCGGCGGGCGTGGGAAGACCCGGCCTCGCGCGTTGCGCCGCGCCGGCGGCTCCTGGCCCGCGCGGGGCGCCAGCGCGCGTCGCTCCGCCCGGGACGTCAGATCGCCTCGCCACACGATGCGATCTCCCAGCACCTGCCCTGTGGGGTAGAGCAGCCATGGGCGCCCTCCCTCGAAACGGACCTCGACGGTGAGGTCGGGGATCGGCGTGTCGGAGCGGAGGAAGAGCACGGGTTTTCGTGCGGGGAGGCGAGGAGGAAGACTCGTTGGAGCGGCGGCGGCGCGGACGACCCACGGCGGGCACTCCCGAGCGAGCGCCTCGACGGTCGGCTGTCCACCCTCGATGAGCCACACGCCCCACTCGTGCGCAACGAGCTGGCGCCGGGCGTTCTGGGCGGCGGCGAAGGGGACGCAGAGCGTGAGGAGCGCGAGGGTGGCGAAGCGTCGCATGACCGATTGTACCGCCCCGGTACCAAGAACCTTGGCAGCATCCTAGGACACTTCGAATCGGACTGGTCGCCGGGACGGTCCGCCGCCTCACGGCGACTCCAGCCGAGCCATCCGTGTATGGGGACTACGTGGCCTTTCTGCGCCGGGGGACGGCGAGCGTCGCGCCTTCACCCAGACGCGGGCACCGTCGACGCGGGCACTGTCGTCGATGCAAGTGGGAGGCGCCTGGGTCCATCGACAGCGGTGTGGATGCGCCTCGGCCGTCCGAAGACGCGGCATCGACGGAGTGCTGCGCACCTGCGAGCGCGCCACGAGCTGTCCTCCCGGCTGCGTCCCCGGAGGCGAGGCGCGTGGCGCCGAGACGCAGCCGGGCAACGTCTCCGCCGGTTTGGCTCGCGGGGCCTTCGATTTGACGCGCGGGCCTCGGACTGCGGCAAAGCGTCGCGGGCCCTTTACAGCCCGCAGCGTCAACGCCAGGGTTGAGCCGTGGACGCGCTGAGCCGCCCTTGGTTCCTGGCCCGCTTTCTGAGTGGCGCGGTCGCGGCGGTGCTCTGCCTGGTCGCCGTATGGGTGGCGTTTCGGGTCCTGCGGCGGTGGCGTGTCGGCGCCACGAGCGAAGGGCAGCTCGCCCTCGAACGCCGTGCGGAGCTCGTCGCGACCCTGGTCCAGGGGGGCCTCGTGCTGGCCCTGGCCAACGTCGCGCTGACGGTGCTCGTCGCCGACCGCAGCGCCGACGCCATCCGCGGCGCGATGTGCGCGTGGGGGGTCTTCGAGAGTACGGCGATCGGCCTGTGGCCGGTGGCGACCTCGGCCCTCATGGCGCTCGCCTGCGCCCTGTGGTTGGTCCTCCATCGCCTCGACCTTCGGCTGCAGACCCCCACGCTCACGCGCGCAAAGTTCCTCGCGCTCTTCGCCGTCGCGCCCCTCGTCTGGATCGATCTCGGCGTCTTCACGGCCTTCGCCTCGCAGCTCGACTTCGACGTGGTCGCGTCCTGCTGCTCGGTGAGCCTCGACGGTGGCAGCGTCGGACGCTGGGGCGCGTCGGGCGGCGGCGCCAGCGCTCGCCTCTTCTATGCGGCGCTCGCGCTCTCGATCGGAGCCGCCGCGGCCTTGTCGTGGACGCGCCGGCGCCCAGGCCGTGCCGCGGCCCTCGCCTCGACGCTCCTCTCCCTTGCCGCCGCGCTGACGATGACCCCCGCTGTGCTCCTCTACGTGGCACCCCACGCTTACGAGACACCGCACCACCTCTGTCCCTTCTGCTTGCTGCACGCGGACGTCGGCGGCATCGGGTGGCCCCTCTTCGCCGCCCTCTTCAGCGGCACGGCCCTCGGCGCAGGCGCAGGCATGGTCGACCTCATTGGCCGGCGTGTCGGAGCCCTCGCCGCCGCCGCCGATCTGGAGCGAAGCCTCGGCCGCTGGGGGGCGCTGAGCTGGCTGCTCGTCAGCGCCTTGGCCCTGGCACCGATCGTCCGCTTCGCCATCCTCAGCGGAGGAGCATCGCTGTTTCCATGACGACCCGTGTTTCCACCCTCGCCCTTCTCCTGCCGCTGCTCCTCGCCTGCGGAGACGACGAGCCGACCCCCGAGCCGTCCTCGGCGACGCGCTGCGCCCAGTGCGGGATGCCGGTGGACACGGCGCCCCAATGGCGTGCGGGGCTCGGCGACGACACGCTCTTCGACTCGCCCAAGTGCCTGTTCCGATGGGCCGCTCGCCAAGGCCGGGGCACCGAGACGGCCTGGTTCACGGAGTACTACTCGGGCGAACGCAAGCCTCTGGTCGACCTGCTCTTCGTCGTAGGCAGCGACGTGCTCAGCCCCATGGGCGACGACCTGGTCCCCATCGAAGGGCAGGTGCGCGCCGAGCTCTTCGTGCGCGATCACGGCGGGCGGATCCTGCCTCCAGGTCGAATCGACGCGGTGCTCCTGCGCTCCCTCGACGCGCACTGAGGTCGGAGCCGATCAGCGCTCGGCTTCGTCCAGGCGCCGCATCCCTTCGAGCAGCAACGACTCGGTGGCATCTTGGATCACGCGGCGCTTCGGTTGGAATGCGGGATCGAGCTCGAACTCGCCACCCACGACGGCCAGCATCCCGTAGAACGCCTCCTCGCCGCGGTGGCCATCGTACTTCGCGTCCCAGATCATGCCGTCGCCGAAGTGCACCTCGCCGACCTTGCCATTGGACCGCACGACCAAACGCCCGGTCTTGCGCCCATTGCTCAGCACCTGAATCACGTCGGGGAGCGACATCTCGGACAGACTCCCGCTCACCCCCCGCGAGGCGCTCTTGGAGAGGATCTGCCGCACCTTGGCGGCGACCACGTCCGGAGACGCGGGCTTGACGACGTAGTCGGCCGCGCCGAGCTCAAACCCTCGGTTGACCGTCGCGCTGTCCCCACGCCGGGTGAGGAAAAGGACAGGCAGCTTGAGCCCCATGCGCTCGAGCTTCTGCAAAAAGGCGAAGCCGTCCCTGTCTCCGAGCTCCACCTCCGTGACCACGGCGTCGACTCCGGCGATCTTCTCGAGCGCTTCGGGGACATCACGAGCGACGCGCACCTCAAAACCGAGAGCACCCAACCGTACGTCCAGCAAGGCCGTGTCCTCCGGATCGGGATCCACTAGGAGCACGGTCTTGCGGTCCTCGAGGAGCTTCTGGCGCAGGTCGTCGCCGGTGACGACCTGGCGCAGCGCTGCGCAGATCGTAGGATCAAAGACAGCCCCGGCGAAGCTGTCGAGGATGTCGCAGGCTTCCGTCGGGTCGAGCTTCTTGCGGTACGGGTTCTTCGCGTGGGTCGTCAGGTCCAGGAAGGTCTCGACGGACGCGAGGATCCGTGCGGCCAGCGGCACGTCCTTGCCGGCGAGGCGATCGGGGAAGCCGCTCCCGTCGTATCGCTCGAACATATGGCGCAGCGCCGCGAGGGTCTCGCTGGGAAGGCGAGCGGACTCGAAGAGGCGCACGGGTGTCGCGTAGGTCTTCTGGGCTTGCAGCCGATGCCCTTCGTAGCGGGCGACGTTCAAGGGGGTGAGGTGGTAGCTGCCGGTCTTCCCTACGTCGTGGAGATGACCGGCAAGCTCGAGAGCAAAGACGCTGCTCGGCGACAAGGTGAGCCGATGGCCGACCTTGCGGCACAGGCGCGCGACCCGGGCCGAGTGCCCACGCAGCTCACCGCGGTCGCGCTCGAGGAGCGCCACCAGGACCTGCGTGGTCTCGAGGAAGTCGTCGGCCCGCACATGCAGCTCCGGAGCCGCCGGAACCGGAGGCGCGCTGGGAGGGCTCGGCGCCGGCACCGGCGGGGCCTCGAAGGCCGCGAGCCCCGCGGCCAGCTCCGGGGCGCTGATGGTAAAGCTCGCCGGCGGCTCGGTCTTGCTTGCTCGTCGGGGGGGCGAAGGGGCGACCGGCCCCTCGTCGTCGAGGCCGCCGGAGAGGGGATCGTATCCCGTCACCTTGGGGTTGCCGCCGAGTCGACTGAGCCCTCCTGCACCGAACTGAGGCGGTTCGCTCTTGGAGTCGCGCAGGAGGGGCGCGAAGGCGCCCGCACGACCCAAGTAGTGCTTGGCGATCCCTGCCTCGATGGCTGCAGGTCGAGCGGCCAAGATCCGAACCTTCCGGACCTGCCCGACGATGGCGATCTGTTTTTCCAGGTCGGCCATGGCCTCGAGGTCTTTGGCCACGACCATCAGGGTGTGGGTCCGCCGGTCGTGGCGGATGGGCAGAACCTGCGTTCGCTCGACGAAGGCGAGCGGGAGGATCTGGGTGACCGCGCGGTCGATGTTGGCGCGCGCCAGCTTTTCCGTCGTGACGAACTGTGTCTGGTACCAGCTCGCCAGTCGCTTGAGGAGCTCCGCTTCGGCGATCACCCCGAGCTGAACGAGCGCGTCGACGATGTGCGCGCCGGTTCCTCGCGCGTGGACCAGCGCCGATTGGTACTGGTCCTCGACGATTCTCCCTTCCTGCAAGAGACGATCGAGAATTCGCATCCCGTCGGGGAGGCCGGCCGCGGTCCGCGTCACGGGCGGAGTCTAGCAAGCCGCGAAGAAGGGGTGGGGGTTTCGTGCATCGGCGCCTGGCGGCTTCTGGTGCTAACGTCGCGCGACATGCGCCGCGCTGCCTGGTTGCTCGTCTTCGTTGCCGCCTGCGGGGCTGGGCACTATGCCACGGGGGTCTACGAAGACGACGAGGTCCGCTATCGGATCACGCCTCCGCCGGGGGAGGGCTGGCGCCCCGTCGAAGTCGAGCGCCACAACGACTTGGCTTGGGTCAACGACCGCCTCGGCGCGGCACTCCAGGTCAACGGCTCCTGCAACCCGAGCCTCGACATCCCCCTGCGGGCCCTCACGAACCACCTGCTCATCGGGTTCACCGAGCGTGCGATCGACGCTCAGGAGCTCATCGCCCTCGACGGTCGCGAAGCGCTGCGCACGCAGGTGCGAGCCAAGCTCGACGGGGTGCCGCGGCAGCTCGAGCTGGTGGTGCTCAAGAAGGACGGCTGCGTCTACGACTTCGCGCTCGTGGCACGGCCCGGGGCGCCCTTCCGCCAGGCCCAGACCGCCTTTCGCGCGGTCCTCGACCACTTTGGTACGCTGCCATGAGCGCAGCATCCACAGCGCGAGCGATGCTCGAGGATCTGGGTGGGGCCGCAATTTTGGCGGCCCGAGCCATCCGAACGGCAGTCACGTCGCGCTTCGACGGCCGCGCGTTCGTCTACCAGATCGAGCAGCTGGGGGTGCGGAGCATGGGCATCGCCGGGGCGACGGCGGTGTTCGTAGGGATGGTCATGACGATCCAATTCGGCTTCTTCATGGAGAAGTACGGCGCCAAGGAGGCCCTCGGCAAGGTCATCTCCATCAGCGAAGCGCGCGAGCTCGCGCCGGCGCTGACCTCCCTCGTGGTCGGCAGCCGCATCGCCGCGGGGATGGCTGCGGAGCTCGGCTCGATGGCGGTGACCGAGCAAATCGACGCGATCCGCGCCCTTGGAGCCGACCCGATCCGCAAGCTCGTCGTGCCCCGAGTGGCGGCGAGCATGCTCATCATGCCGCTGATCGCCGTATTCGCACTGGCGCTCGGGCTCGCGGCCGCAATGCTCGTCGCCCGCATCAGCTACGGCATCCCGGCACCTCAATTCGTCGCGGCAGCGCTGGACGGTGTGACGATGCAGGACTACCTAAGCGGCCTGAGCAAACCGCCGTTCTTCGGTTTCCTGGTCGCTGTGCTGGGCTGCCACTTCGGAATGACGACCCGGGGGGGCACCGAAGGCGTGGGGCGCTCGACGACCCGCTCGGTCGTGGTCGTCTCGATCGCGGTGCTCGTCGCCGACGCCGTGCTCACGCAGCTCTTCGTCGCCCTCTGACCGCCATGCACGCCTCTGCACTCCATCGACGGATCCGCCGCTTCGCCGTGGCGCTCTTGGCGCTCGTGGTCGCCACCGCCGCCGTAGGTTTCCACGCCGGGTGGCGTCGAGCGCAGGAGCGCGCCAGCCGCGCGAACCGCCGCGCCCTCGTTGGGGCGCTCGGCTTCGCGGACCTGGCTCTCTCGTCCTCCGTACGTTGGATCCGCCACCCGAGCCAGATCGAACCCAACGCCGCGCGCAGCGACCTGCCCGGAGCCCTTGACGTCGACCCCGCCGGAGCGCTCATCGGCCCACCGGAGGAGCCATGAGCGGTGGGTCCATGGACGCTGGCGGTTGGCGCCGACAGCGGGCCCTCCTCGAATACGCCCTTGGCACCTTCAGGCGGCGCGGCCGGCGCAACCTCTCGATGATCGTGGGGCTGACCTTCGTCGTGGCCCTCTACGCGAGCGTCTTGTTGCTCACCGAGTCCCTTCGCCACGAGTGGCGTGCGACCCTCGACGCGACACCGGATCTCGTAGTGCAGCGCATGGTGGCCGGTCGCCCGGCGCTTATCGACGCCGACGAAACCTTTGGGGTAACGGACGAGCCCGGCGTTCGTGAGATCGCCCCGCGGGTCTGGGGCTACCTCTTCGTCGAGGCGATCGGCGGCAACGTCACGGTGGTCGCCTCGCAGGACGCCGAGACGCGCTGGGCGTCCTCCCTGGCCAGCGGCCGCAACCTTCGCCCCGCCGGTGAGGTCCCCGAGGCGCTCGTCGGCGAAGCGCTTGCGGACCGGCTAGGGGTGCGCGCGGGCGACCGGCTCGCCATCCCCGACGCCGCGGGCGAGCTGCGGGTCCTCGAAATTGCAGGTGTCTTCGATCACGACAGCGCCATGCACTCAGCGGACGTGCTCGTCACCACGCTCGCGGTGGCTCGCACCCTCCTGGCGGTCCCCGAAGCGCAGGCCACGGACATCGCACTGACGCTGGCCCGTTCGGAGGAGGCGCCCGCGGTCGCGCGCCGCGTTCGCGAGGCACTGCCGGGGGCGCGGGTGATCGAACGGAGCGCCCTCGTGCGCACCTATGAGCTCACCTTCGACGGGCGGGCGGGACTGCTCGCGGTGGTGCTGTTGCCGTGCCTGGCGGCCTTCCTCTTGCTCTGTTGGGACCGCCTCACAGGCCTCGGCGAGATGGAGCGGCGCGAGATCGGCATCCTCAAAGCGATCGGCTGGGAGACGCGGGACGTGCTGACGGCGCGCCTCTGGGAAAGCGCGACCATCGCCGTCGGAGGCGTGTGGATCGGTTATCTGCTCGCCTACGGCTACGTCTATCTCTTGGGCGCGCCAGGGCTGGCCGGGGCGCTCTTCGGTTGGAGTGCACTGCACCCGACCCTCGAGCTCACCCCTGCCGCGCGCCTTGAGCACCTCGCGTCCCTCGCGGGCCTTGTCGTCCTTCCTTTCCTCGGCGTCAGCCTCATCCCCGCCTGGCGCGCCGCGACCCTCGATCCGGACGAGGCGATGCGATGAACCCGCCGCCCCTCGCCATCGAAACCCGAGAGGTGGCCAAGCGCTACTTCGATGGGAGCACGCGGGTGTGGGCCGTCGCCGGTGTTTCGCTGCAGATCCCGGCGGCAAGCTTCTACGTTCTCTTGGGGCCGAGCGGGTCGGGGAAGACGACCCTCTTGGGACTTCTGGGAGGGCTCGTCACGCCGACGCGCGGCGACGTGATCCTCCTGGGTCGCTCCGTCGTGCACATGCGCGATCACCACCGCGCGCGCTGGCGGCGCCGGCATGTCGGTTTCGTGTTTCAGGACCTGGCCCTCATCCCGCGCATGAGCCTCTTGGAGAACGTCCTGCTTCCGCTGGCGCCCTTGGGGGGCGCGACGAGTGAGGACGTCGCGCGGGCCGAGGCGCTCCTCGACCGCTTCGGCCTCGGCGCCAAGGGTGGGGTGAGCAGCGAGCGGCTGAGCGGCGGCGAGCGTCAGCGGGGGGCCCTCGCCCGCGCGTTGATTCTGGAGCCGGAGATCTTGCTGCTCGACGAACCGACCGCCCACGTGGACGCCGACAACGCCGACCGCATTGTCGAGCACCTCGGCGCCCTGCGCGACGAAGGACGAACGGTGGTGGCTTCGACCCACGATCCGCGGCTGGCTGACGATCCACGAATCGACCGGGTTCTGTGCCTCGAGCACGGCCAGCGCAGCGGTTCCGACGAAGCCGAGTAAGAGCCGGTTCCCTTCGCCTCGGAACCTCGGAATCCTCGCGCCATGCTCCGCCCGTCATGGGGCCCGGTTGTTTGACCGGGAAATGAGGGAGCGGCTTCTGTTGGGCGAGCCCACGGAGATCGTGGGGCTTCAATGGGGCCCGGTTGTTTGACCGGGAAAGAGGGATGACAAACACGTCGGCAGTGCAGCGCGCGTCATGCTTCAATGGGGCCCGGTTGTTTGACCGGGAAAGAGGGAGCACCTCGAACTCGTCTACAAGGGCGAGATCAAGCTTCAATGGGGCCCGGTTGTTTGACCGGGAAAGAGGAGGCTCCTCCGTTGTACAGGCGGTAGCTGACGTGGCGCTTCAATGGGGCCCGGTTGTTTGACCGGGAAAGAGGCTGA
>JALVDI010000127.1 GCA_027009115.1 Polyangiaceae bacterium
GCGGGTCACCCTCGCCGACCAGAGCGTCTGGCCTGCGCAGCTCGTCGGTGCGTACCCGGCCAAGGATTTGGCCGTGCTCCGAATCGACGCGCCCGCCGACCGGCTTCGGCCGCTCCCCATCGGTTCGTCCAACGATCTTCAGGTAGGCCAGCATGTGTTCGCGATCGGCAACCCCTTCGGCCTCGACCACACGCTGAGCGCGGGTGTCATCAGCGGGCTGGGGCGCGAGATCATGAGCATCGGGCGACGTCCCATCCAGGGCGTCATCCAGACGGACGCCGCCATCAACCCCGGCAACTCCGGCGGACCGCTGCTCGACAGCGCCGGGCGGCTGATCGGTGTCAACACCGCTATCTACAGTCCGTCGGGAACCAACGCGGGCATCGGCTTCGCTGTGCCGGTGGACACGGTCAGCGACGTCGTCCCTCAGCTCATTAGCAAGGGCCGTGTCCAACGGCCGGGCCTGGGCGTGCAGCTCGACGAAGGCCGCCTCGCCCGGCGCCTGGGTCTTCGCGGGGCGCTCGTGCTCGGGGTGGTGCCGGGCTCCGGCGCGGCCAGCGCTGGGATCGTCGCGACGCGGCGCGACCCACGCACGGGACGCATCCTCCTGGGCGATCTGATCGTCGCCGTGGATGGTGAACCGGTGGCCCACGAGCTCGACCTCTACCGGGTCCTCGATCGCCACGATGTCGGCGATACGGTGCGCGTGACGTTGATTCGGAACAACCAGCCACGCTCCGTCGAGGTGCAGCTCGGCGCGATCCTGGAGTGAGGCATCGAGGCCATCAAAAGAGATCGGCGACGATCCCATCGAGCCAGAGCCAGCGCTCTGGCGGGACCCGCAGCCGGGAGCCGTCGAGGACGAGATCGCCACGCGTGAGGCGAGCGTCGACAGCTTTCTCCCGGCCTCGCCGCCAGTCCTGGCCGGCCCGTGCGCTGAGCGCCTCGACGTCGACCCCATCGCCGGTGCGGAGGCCCAGCATCAGCCCTTCGCGAAGGATCTCGTCCGGCCCGAGGGTCTCCCGTTCGCTCTCGCCGCCGGCGGCGAGGTAGCGTTCGTCGCGAACCTCGTTCTTGTAGCGAAACGCGCGGCCGGAGCCCTCCGACAGGCAACCCACCGCCGCGGCGCCGAGGCCGAGGTAGTCGCCGCCGCGCCAGTAGTGCTCGTTGTGCCGCGCGCGGGCGCCGGGCCGGGCGTAGTTGCTGACCTCGTAGTGCTCGAGGCCGTGCCCCTCCATCACGTCGCGCGTGCGCTCGAACATCGCCGCGTAGTCCTCCTCGGTGGCGACGCGGAGCTTCCCCAGGCGATGGAGCGCCCCGAACTGGGTGCCCGGTTCGATCGTCAGCGCGTAGGCGGAGACGTGTTCGACCCCGGCGGATAGCAGCTCGCTGACGTCTTGGCTCCAGGCTTCGGCCTGCTGGCCCGGCAGGCCGAACATGAGGTCGGCGCTCACGCGGCCGAAGGTGGCGACCGCGCCCTCGAGCGCGTCGAGGGCTTGCGTTCGGTCGTGCAGCCGCCCGAGAAAACGGAGCTGTGCGTCGTGCAACGACTGCACGCCGACGCTGAGGCGGTTGACGCCGGCCTCGCGAAAACCACGCAGCTGGGCCGTGCTCAGGCTGTTGGGGTTCGCCTCGGCGGTGATCTCCACCTCATCGACGGAGGCGGGGAAAGCCTCGCGGATCCCGTCGAGGACCCGGGCGACCTCCGCGGGGTCCCACAGCGAGGGCGTCCCCCCGCCCAGGAAGATGCTGAAGAGGCGGCGCCCTTCGAGGACGTGGCGACGTTCCGCGAGCTCGCGCAAGACCGCGTCCGCATAGGCGCGATGAGGGATGACCTCGACCCGCCGCGTTGCGAAGTCGCAGTAGGGGCATTTGCGTGCGCACCACGGGAAGTGGACGTACACCGAGGTGTCGACCACCGAGGCCCTCGGGTCCATCAGGCGTTCCTCTGGGTGCGGCTATCGCGCACCGCGTGGCGCTCAGTGCTGCGCTTCCATCAGCCCGTGCAGCGCCTCGTGAAGTCGGCCCAGCGCAGCGTCGTAATCCGGGCGCCCCTCGGCCGCGCAGGTTTCGACGAGGGCCTGGGCGGCCGCGCGGGTTTCGTCGGCAGCGGCCGCGTGCGCCTGCTGCTCGTCGGCGGCAGCGTTCGCGAGGCCCTGAAGGTTCGCGGCGTCGGCGCACACGGCGTCGGCGGAGCGATCGCCGTGCCAGTGGTGGGCGAAGGCGTCGTGGAAGGCGCGGACGGCCGGAGGAAGGCCCGCGTGGTGGTCTTCGTGGGCTTCGTCATGGGCGTCGTGGGCTTCGTCATGGGCGTCGTGGTGCGCTTCGTGAGGATGCGCCTCTGCACCACTGCTCCCTTCGTGCTCGTGCGCCGGTTCGGTCGCTGCGGTGCCGCCGCAGCCGGCGGCGAGCGCCAGGATCAGACCCGAGACAAGCTGGACCTTCTTCATCGATTCTCCTCCGCGCCCTGCATGGGCGCCGACGTTCTGTCCCACGAAGGATGGGAGCGCCAGCGGACGAACCTCGATTCGGAGGGCCAGGAACGTCGGCTCCACAGAAGGGCTACTTGGCGTCCTTCGGGACGCCCAGGTCGTCGGTGGGCCGGAAGAGGTTCAGCGGCAGGCGCAAGTAGCGGATGCCGTTGCCGTGAGGCTTGGGTAGGTGACCGGCGTCGACGTTCACCTGGACGCTCTGGAAGAGCAGCCGCGGCGACTTGAGGGTCGCGTCCCGGGCCTGCCGGAACTTCACGAACTCCTCGCGGGTCGTCGTGGCCTTGATCTGCGGGTTGTTCGCCTTGGACTTGCCGATGGTCGTCTCCCAGGCGACCTCACGCCCCCCGGGCTGGTAGTCGTGGCCGACGAAGACCCGCGTCTCGTCCGGTAGCTGATAGAGCTTCATGACAGAGTCGTACATGGCCTCGGCGGAGCCGCCCGGGAAGTCGCAACGGCCCGTTCCGTAATCGTCCATGAACAGCACATCGCCGGTGAACAGGGCGTCGCCGATCTTGTAGGTGACGCAAGCGGGTGTGTGCCCGGGAGTCGCGATGACCTCGATGTCGAGACTGCCGGCCGAAAGGGTCTGGCCGTCGGCGAGGAGCAGATCGAACTGGCGCCCGTCCGTAGGGAAATCCTCCGGCAGGTCGAAGATGTTCTTGAAGGTCTCCTGAACGATCGTGATCTTCTCGCCGATCGCGACCTTGGCTCCGTACTTCGATCGAAGGTACTGCGAGCCGCTCAGGTGGTCGGCGTGGGCATGGGTCTCGAGGACGTAGCGCACCTTCAAGCCTTTGTCGGCGATGAAGGCGTCCACCTTGGCGAGCTCCTCTGCCGAGGTCTGTGATCCGAGCGGGTCGTAGTCGAGCACGGGGTCGATCACCACGGCGTCGCGGGTCTCCTCGTCCCAGACGACGTAGGTCAGGGTGTAAGTAGGTTCGTCGTAGAACGCCTCGATCTTCATGGGTACCTCCAGCCGGCGGTGGGTGCCGGGACTTCAAACGACGGCACTGCAGCCCGTGTGCCATCCGCGCGACCAGGCAGTTCTTGGGCGAGCGGCGCCTCCGCGAAGCAACCCGAAACACCTCCCGGCAGCTGGTGAAACGCCCTGAAACCGCCCCGTGCGTTCGCTCGCACCACCGGACCTGCGAAAAAGGAGGATAGCGTTGCGTGGCACGGGCTTTGCCCCAGGGTGGCCGCGATGGAGAACTTCACCCCCTTTCAATCGCTCCTCGGCGGGCTCCTCATCGGCGCGGCCTCTGCCGCGATGCTGGTGCTCAACGGACGCATTGCGGGCATCAGCGGCATCACCGGCGGCGTGCTCCGCATGAGCCGCGGCGAGACCTTGTGGCGAGCGCTCTTCGTGCTCGGGCTCGTCGGTGGCGGCGCCGTCTACCACGCCCTCGCCCCCGAGGCCTTCACCAACACCCTCGACCGTTCCTGGGGCGCGCTCATCGTCGCCGGTCTGCTCGTCGGCTTCGGCACACAGATGGGCAACGGCTGCACGAGCGGCCACGGCATCTGCGGACTGAGCCGGATGTCGCCACGGTCGCTCGTTGCGGTCGTGACCTTCATGACCTTCGCCGCCCTCACCGTGTTCCTCGTGGGCAGCGTGTTCGGAGGCGCGCTATGAGTCCCGTAGGCAAGTACCTCTCGGCCCTCGTCACTGGGCTCCTGTTCGCGTTCGGCCTCGCCCTGTCCGGCATGACGCAGCCGTCCAAAGTCGTCGGGTTCTTCGATTTCTCGCAGGGCCTACAGAGCTGGGACCCGAGCCTGGCCTTCGTGATGGGCGGCGGCATGCTCGTCTACATGCCGGTCTACCGGCTGGTACAGCGTCGGAAGCGCCCGCTCTTCGAAGAGCGCTTCCGGTTGCCCTCACGCCGCGACATCGACGCGCGTCTCTTGCTCGGCTCGGCGCTCTTCGGCATCGGCTGGGGGCTCGCGGGCTTCTGCCCCGGCCCGGCGCTTACATCCGTCGGCGCCGGCTCGCGGGAAGCCATCGTCTTGGTGGCCTCGATGCTCACGGGAATGTGGCTCTTCCAGCGGCTGGAAGCCTTGCGCGCCACGCGCGGGAAGGAGGTGACCCGATGAGGCAGCGACGAACCCTTCGGCGACACTGGCTGCCGTTCCTCCACTGGCTGCCTCGCTACGATCGGAGCGACCTGCCTGGCGACTTGCAGGCGGGGCTCACCACCGCGGTGATGCTCATCCCGCAGGGGATGGCGTACGCGA
>JALVDI010000128.1 GCA_027009115.1 Polyangiaceae bacterium
GGTGCCGAAGAGCCGGTGAGCGAAGGGAAGGTCGAGGCGGTGCGTCGCGCCCGCGAGGAGGCGGAGCGGCGGCTGAGGGCTGCCCGCGAGGAGCTGGCCGACCGCAGGCGAGCCCTGGACGACAAGAGGGAGCACGCCCGAGATGCCCGCGCGCGCTTGCAGCAGCTGCCGGCGATCGACGGCGAGGTCGCGACCCTCGACGCGGAGCTGCGTGCCGCCCGAGTCGCGCGAGCACAGCAGAATGCGCTGCAGGCGGCCGAGGTCGCCGCCACGCGCGCGGCCGAGGAAGCCGCCGCCGTTCTCGAGGCGCGGAGGGAGGCGAGCGCCGAGGCGCGGCTATGCCTGGCCCAGGTCGAAGCGCGGATCGAGGAGCTACGACGAGGGCTCCCGGAAGCCTTTCGTGACGCGGCGGCCCTGGCCCGCGCCCGCGACGAGGCGGAGGACGAGGCCAAGGCGCTCCGAGAGGCCCTGGAGCGTGCCGTGGACGCGGAACGCAAGGCCGAGGATGAAGCGCAGCACGCCGAGGCGACGCTCGAGGCGGTGACGCGGTCGGCCCGGGAAGCCCGTCAGAAGCTCGAGCGGGACCGAGCCGAGCTGGAGCGGCGACGTCACGAAGCGGGGTTCGAGGACACCGCGAGCCTCGCGGCAGCGCTCGCCGACGTGGGGCAGATCGACACCCTCGAAGCCACGGTGAGGGAACACGCCGAACGCCTCGCGGTGGCCGAAGTGCGCTTGGAGCGGGCGCGCCAGGATGCCGAAGGGCTGGCACCCCCAGCGCTCGAACGCTTGGCGAAGGAAGCCGACGAAGCCCTCGCCGCCCACCCGCGGGCCGTGGAGCGGTTAGCGGAGGCACGCGCCGCGTCCAAGGAGTGCGGCGAGGCTCTCGCCTCGCTCACCGAAGAGGCTGCCGCGAGCAAACGCCTCGAGGAGCGTCAGCGGCGCGCCGCGCACCTCGCGGAGGTCGCCGCCGGACGACGGGGCAACGCCTTGAACCTCAGCTTCCAGCGCTACGTGCTGGCCGTGCTTCTCGACGAGGTCCTCGACGCGGCCACGCGGCGTCTGCATACGATGAGCCGGGGTCGCTACGAGCTACGCCGCGCGGAGGGCGTCGCGCACGGCGCCAGAGCCGCCGGCCTCGATCTGGAGGTGCTCGACAGCCACACCGGACGGCCACGTCCCGTCAGCACGCTCTCCGGAGGCGAGGGCTTCCTCGCAGCCTTGGCCCTGTCCCTGGGCCTCGTCGACGTGGTGCAGGCGCACGCTGGAGGCGTGCAGCTCGACGCGCTCTTCGTCGACGAGGGCTTCGGCGCCCTCGACGAGCAGGCGGTGCGGGAGGCCATCGACGTCCTCACGGAGCTCAACGAGGCCAAGCGGCTCGTGGGCATCATTTCGCACGTCCCCGAGCTCCGAGAGCGCATCGACGCGCGCCTGGAGGTGCGGCCCAGCGACCGCGGCAGCGTGGTCCGGCTGATCGAACCGTGAGCTGCGAGCCGTGACCGCGCCGCACGGAGCACCGCGCCGGGTAGCGCGCCAGCCCGAACCCGGCTCTCACGGCGCGGGGGTGAGCTCGACGTACGTCAGGCCCACGTACGCGGTGGCGAGCACCAACGCCATGATCAGCGCGAGGATCAGCAGCCACCCCATCCCATGTTGCTGTTCGGCGAAGCGGTCGCGGTAGAAGCGCCCCCCGCTACGCTCGCGGATCTTCGCCTGCACGCCGCTCAGCAGGTCTGGGACCTCGAGATCCCCGTCCTCCGCCTCCCACGCCTGCAGCGCCTCGGCCTCCCTCAGCTCCGGGTCGCCCGTCAGGGCGTGGGCGGCCTCGAGGGTTCGGCAGAGGATTGCGTACTCGGCACGCAGCGCCGCGTCGGCCGCGAGCGCCGCCTCGAACGCGGCCTTCTGCTCCGCCGAGAGGGCGCCGTCGTAGGCCTCGCTGAAGAGCTCCCGTGCCTCGTCCGCCGTCACCTCGCCTCCTCGCCGCCTGGCGCGGCCTGCAGCTCCCGGACCCGCCGAGCGAGGGCGAGTCGGGCGCGATGAAGGCGGCTCTTGACCGTCCCCGCCGCCAGCCCCGTCAGCTTCTGGATCTCGTCGTAGGTCAGGTTCTCGATGTCCCGCAAGATCACGAGCCGCCGCTGCTCGTCGGGAAGCTCGGTGAGCGCGATCCGGATGAAGCGCTCCGTCTCCTTGCCCGTCGCGACCTCGTCGGGCCCGGGCAAGCGCACGCTCGTGTTCATCGTGGCGCTTTCGAGCTTGTGGGCGTCGGCGATCTCGTCGAACTCCTGCTTGTGGCCGCGCGCGCGCCGTCCCAGATACTTGAGGCGGTTCTTGCAGTGGTTCGTCGCCACCCGGTACATCCAGGTGCTCAGCTTCGCGTCGCCGCGGAAGCTATGAATCGACTTGAAGACGGTGACGAAGACCTCTTGAGCGAGGTCCTCGGCCTCCCCTCGGTCCCCAAGCATACGGAAGACGAGCCGATAGATGCGCCCCTGATAGAGCCGGACGAGCTCGTTGAAGGCGGCTTCGTCCTGTCGTTTCAGCCGCTCGACCAGTCGCTCTTCGTCACCGTCCGGCATGGGGATGTGAAAGCCCGCGGCCAGCGCTCGCCGTTCGGTGTCGACGCTGGCAGGTGCCGAGGCCACAGGCTCTGGACACCGGCGCCGCGGGCGGGTTCCCAGGGACTAGACCACAACAGGGGGGCCCTCGTCAGCAGCTCGATGGACCGAGGGCCAGTAGCTCACTGCACGTGGTAGCGGAAGGAGAGGACGAGCGCCGTTTCCTTCGTCTCGCTCGCGATGTTCTGGCGCAGTCCGAGGTCCACTCCGACCCGCTGATCGACATAGCCAAGTCCCAGGGTGAGCTGGTGGATGTCGCGTCCCTGGTCGCGGCGATAGCCCGCACGGATCGGTACCTGCCCGCCCGCGAGGAACTCCACGCCGCCGCCCACGAGCAGCTCGGCCTGGTCGAAGGTCGTCAGGTCGACCAAGACGTCGGCGGCGACCGTGAACATGCCGTTGAGGGTGTAGCTGGCGCTCCCGCCGAGGAGGGTCGGCGCGAGCGGTGAGCCGGTCTTGAGCAGGTTGTAGCCGAGGGCGGCGATGTGGAGCCCCTCGACGGGGGTCACGCGCAGCGCGGCGTCGAGGGTGAAGGCCTTGACCGACGACCCGACGCGTTCGCCGGCGTCGTTGCGCTGACGCGAGCGGAGACGCACGAAGCGGCCGCTCATGCCCAGCGCGATGGCGTCGCTGAGCGCCATGCCGAGCGCCAGCCGTCCGTCGTAGCCCCGGTAGTTGCGGTTCCCGTCCCCGTAGACGCCCCGAAAGCTCATCCCCGCGGCGACCTTGTTGGACACCGAGTCGGCGACCGCGCCGCCCAGGGTCCAGGCGCCCTGCCCGGGGATGTAGGAGGCGAAGGTCTCGACGTGGTACAGCCGCGCGAGCCCGAGGTTGGCCGGGTTGTAGGCCACCGCCGAGGTGCCCATCGCTCCGGCGCGGCCGCCGGTGCCCAGCGCGAGGCCGCGGGAGGTCTCGTAGGTGTCCTCCGCCGGACGCCGGCCGTCGTCCGGGATGGCGTCTTCACTCGGCGGGAGCTCGTCTTGGGCCATCGCCGGCGCTGCCAGCAGCGCCCCGAGGATCGCCGGCAGCGCGATCGAAATCGTTTTCATCGTCATGGTCGCCCCTAGTTGCCCGAACCTACCAGCGCGGCGGGCGGCTTCCCAAAAAGAGGACAGCACCGGACGAGGTGCGTATCCAAGGGCCAGGCCCCACGAGCGTCGGCGGCCACCGTGGCATGAGTGACACGATCGATCCGACCGGCCCTTGTCCCGAGGTTGTCCACAGGCTGTGGATTGTGTGGACGGAGAACCTCACCTTGGGGAGATCACAGGCGCTTTGCGCTGTGGATCAAACGTGCTCCGGCCGCCGCCGGCCGCCGCGCACGCAGGTCACGATAAAATCCCCCATGAATCCCGTGGGTTACGAGCGTCACAGGGCAGGCCGGGGCGGCCGCTCCGGCCCCCTGGCGACCGGCCGCCAAAGGAATCGTTCGCGATCCTCGGGGTTTAGAAACCTCCCTGGAATGTGGCGTAGACGGGACGATTTCATGCTGCTAGCTTGGCGTTCCCTTCGAAAGGGGGGTCGCAGGGAGGAGCGGTACGGGCCCCAAAGCGCAGCTTTGGACCCATGCTCCTCGTTGTGCCGCCCGACCTCGGTTCCCTTCCCAGACGCGCTCCCCTTTCAGGCCTGGTTCCCCACCTGTGAAAAAGGTGGGGATGGGTGTCCTATTGTCTCGTAATCGCAAAAGAATCCCGATGAACGAACTGTGGGAACGAACGATCGAGTCCCTCCGCGACCGACTCTCCGCCGAGAACTTCGACACCTGGCTGGCGCCGGTGCGGATCGACGCGATCGAAGACGGGACCGTCGTGCTTCGTATCCCCAACCGCTTCTACGCGGACTGGATCTCCAACCACTACCAGGACCTGCTGCTGGAGGCGCTTCAGGCGCACCTCGACTCGGCGCCCACGAGGCTCCGCTTCGAGGTCGACGAAGCCCTGCAGGCGAAGGTGAAGCCGCGGCTAGCGCCTCGCCGCAAGCCCTCGAAGGCCAAGCGTTCCCTCGACAGCGAGCGCATGAGGCGTGGACCGACGCCGATCCGCGTCTCGGACCTGAACCCGAAGTACAGCTTCGACAACTTCGTCGTCGGCCCCTCCAACCAGCTCGCCCACGCGGCGAGCGTCGCCGTTGGTTCGGCGCCGGGCAAGCGTTACAACCCGCTGTTCATTTATGGAGGCGTCGGCCTGGGCAAGACGCACCTGATGAACGCGATGGGGCACCGCATTCTGCAGGACGACCCCGGGGCGACGATCCTCTATCTGAGCGCTGAGCGGTTCACCAACGAGTTCATCTGGGCGCTGCAGAACCACCGCATCGACGAGTTCCGGCGGCGCTACCGCGAAGACTGCGACGTGCTGCTGATGGACGACATCCAGTTCCTCGCCGGGCGCGACCAGACGCAGGAGGAGTTCTTCCACACGTTCAACGCGCTCTATCACTCGGACAAGCAGATCGTGGTGACCTCCGACGTGTACCCGCAGCAGATCGCGGAGATGGAGGAGCGGCTCATCAGCCGCTTCCAGTCGGGGATGGTCGCCGACATCCAGGCGCCGGAGGTCGACACGCGCGTGGCCATCCTCAAGAAGAAGGCCGAAGCCGAGCGGATCCACCTGACCGACGACGTGGCGCATTTCATTGCGCAGGTCGTCAAGAGCAACGTCCGGGAGCTCGAAGGGACGCTGCTGCGGCTGGCGGTGAAGGCCGAGCTGCTGGGGCGCCCCATCGACCTCGAGCTCGCCAAGGAATCGCTGCGGTCGGTCCTGCCGGCACCGGAGCAGGCGCTGAGCGTCGAGGACATCCAGCGGGCCGTATGCTCCTACTTCAACCTCAAGCTCAGCGAGCTCAAGTCACGCCGGCGTCACCGCGCGGTGAGCTACCCGCGGCAGGTCGCGATGTACCTTTGCCGGCAGCGCCTGGGCACCAGCTACCCCGAGCTCGGCGAGCGCTTCGGCGGCAAGGACCACACGACGGTCATCAGCGCCGTGCGCAAGATCAGCGGCCTGCTCGAACAGGACGACGAGCAGACCGTCGGCGCGGTCGAGGCCATCGCCCGCCAGCTCGGCTTCACCGCCTGAGTCCTCCGCGCCGAAGGGCGCGAGAACTGGCCGTCGGGTGCATCTTTCCGCTATGGTTGGAACCTATGCGCTTGCTTCGGTGGATCTGTGCTCTCGGCTTTCTGACCGCGTGCGGAGACGACACCCCGCCGCCCCCGGGCGTCGACGCTGCGACGAGGGATGCCTTCGTCCGTGACGCGGGCCAGGACACGGGCTCCGACAGCGGGGGCGACAGCGCCGTGGACGCGACCGACGCCGGTATCGACGCCGGTGTCGACGCGGGCTTCGATGCGGGCTTCGACGCTGGACCACCGCCCTGTGCGGCGCCGGTCGTCGACGTCTTCGAGCTGGCGACCGCGAGCACGCCGCGGCCGCGTCGGGTCCACGTCGCCGCCGGCGCCGACCGCTTCGTCGTGAGCTGGGAGGAGAACCGCCTCGGGCAGCGCGACGTGTTCTCGCGCGTCGTCCCTGCCGCCGGGCCCCTCGGCGACGAGGTTGCGATCACCGACAGCTTCGACGTCACTGAAGAACCCGCGGTCCTCGACCGAAGCGACGGGGTGTGGGTCGTCTATCGCGACAACCGCGCGGGCAACTTCGAGGTTTACCTCGAACGACGCATGGCGGACCTCTCGATCGGAGAGGCTGCGCAGCGGCTGACGATGGACGCCATCCGCAACGAGCGACCGCTCATCACCGCCGCTGGCGCCGGCGCCCTCGTCGCCTGGTCCGACAGCAACGGTCTGGGCATGAGTGAGCTGCGGGCGGCCGCCGTCGACGGATCCGGCAGTGTGGGTACGGTGCAGGCGCCGCTGCCCGGGCGCGCCGCGTCCCAAGTGCGCATGCGACCCTGGGACGATGGCGCCGCCGTGGCCTTCGCGGAGCCTCGCGACGAAGGGGGGATCGACGCCCACGTGGTCCGTCTTGCGCCGGACGGGACCGCCGCCGGAACCGCCGCGCCGATGAGCGCGAGCGGCGCCGTGAGCGGCACCGTGGACGTGGCCCAGAGCGGCGGCGGGGGCCTGTTCGTCTTCGGTGCCGCCACACCCGCAGGCGGTCGGGAGGTGCGCCTGCGCCCCCTGAACTCCGCGGCACGAGCGCGCGGACCCGACGAGCAGCCCCTGCTGACGGACATCGACACGAGCGACCCGTCCGTCGTCGGCTGGGGCGAAGGCTTTGCTGTGTCCTACCGAGCACTTGCGGGCGCGGACCTGGCAGAACCGGCCATCCGGGTGAGCTTCGTCGACGCCTTCGGCCGCCTGAGCGACACCCTCGAGCTCGCCACGGCAGCCGGCCGCGAGTCGCCCACCTGGATCGACGCCAGCGACGGGGTCCTCGTCGTGGCTTGGGCCGACGTGACGGCCGAGACGACCATCCGCGCAGCGAGGATCCGGTGCGAATGAGAGCAGAGCTTTTCTTGGTGGCCGCGCTCGTCGCGTGCGGCGACGACACGGCTCCGGCCCCCGGGTTCGACGCCTCCTTCGACGCGGCGCGCCGCGACGTGGGCTCACGCGATGCGGCGGAGGACGCGAACGGAGATCGGGACGCGGCGGCGGACGCGGGAACCGACGCGATGGCCGACGCAGCGGCGGACGCCGACGCGGCCGACGCCATGACCGACGCGGCCGACGCCATGACCGACGCGGCCGACGCCATGACCGACGCCATGGTCTCCGACGCCATGGTCTCCGACGCCATGACCGACGCGACCGACAGCGCCATCAGCGATTTCTGCGCGGCCCTCGTCGTCCGCGGCATCGACTGCACCGTGGACGCCTGTCCCGAAGGCTCGGTCTGCCTCGACGACGACTGCGGCGGACGCCACTGCATGCCGGCGGGGCGCAGCTGCGTCGACGACACGGACTGCCCCGGCGGAGGGAGCCGCTGCGCCACCGGCCTGGTGGCCCGCTACTGCGTGCACCCGAGCGGTCGTTGCAGCGACTCGCGGGAGTGCCCCTGGGGTTTCAGCTGCGAAGCCGGCGACTGCGTGGACCGTCGTGTCCTCTGCGGCGAGCCCGGCGACCCGACCTGTCCCCCCGGTTTCGCCTGCTTCGGCAGCGACCTCGGTTTCCACCCCTTCTGCCTCAAGACGACGGTCCGCTGCGCACACGACGAGATCTGTCCTCCCGGCGGCCAGTGCGCCGACGTTGACGGGGACGGGGTTCGCGAGTGCTTGCCCCCCGGGGTGTGCTCCTCGAACGCCGACTGCTCGGGGGTGGGCGAGGTCTGCGGCGCGGACGCCGCGGGCCTGGCGAGCTGCGGTCCCGTCGGCCCGTGCATCGACCCCAACGATTGCGCCGACGGCTACGCCTGCCTCGACCTGTGGGGGGACGGCGTCACCGAGTGCGTCCCGACCGGGGGCCTCTGCGCGTCCGCCGACAGCTGTCTCTCCCGGGAGCTCTGCGCCAGCGCGGACGGCGTGGCCCCCCCCGAGTGTCTCTGAATCGGAAATTTTTTCTCACCCTGGAATCGCGTGCAGCCCACGACCCGACCTCGAGTTCCCAGTTTCCGCTGTTTCCATCAGGGGTTCCGCTTCGGCATGGAATGTGCGCTTCGTGTGCCCATGCGTCGATGGATGAGCTTCGCGCTCCTGGTCTGGAGCGTGGCGGCGTGTCAGCAGACCGGCGCCGATCCCGCCGACTGTCCCCAAGGGGGCTGCCTGTGCGAGTCGGGCGCCGCGGCGCGGCCATGCTACCTCGAGCCCGAGCTTCGAGATGGCCGCATGCTCTGTGCCGAGGGCACTCAGCGCTGCGAGGGAGGCGCCTGGACCGCCTGTGAGGTCGAGCGAACCTACGAGATCGACGCGATCGCCTCGCTCATCAGCGGGCCGGAGGAGTGCAACCCCTGCAACCCGGACTGCGGCGTCGCCATCGACCGCCCCAACGACGCCGACCTGACCCCGAGCAACTCGAGGCAGGTCGAGTACGACCCGGCGACCGGCGGCCTGATCATCGCCGGCGGCACCACCGGCGGCAACCTCACCGACAACGACGGCGACGGAGTGCCCGACGACGCCGACGAGTGCCCCGGTCCGGGGTGGCGGCGCCCTTGCGACGGGGACGCGAGCGACGACGGCTTCTACCACACGCTCCCCCTCGGCGGCCCGACGGAGATCGACCCGCTCCAGTTCACGACCCGCGTGACGACCGCCGACGTCTACTTCCTCATGGACACGACCGGGTCCATGGGGCAGGAGATCGCCAACCTCCAAGCGGCACTCGTGAGCGGCACCTTCGACTCGTCGTGTCCGGAGGGCCCCGGCGGCGGGATCATCGGTGCGATCAAGTGCGTCATCCCGGACGCCTGGTTCGGGGTGGGTCGTTTCGACGACTACCCCGTCTGCTCCGGCGGCTGGTGGGGAACGTGCTATGGCAGCGGACCCGACGTCGTCTACCAGCACTTGGTCGACATCACCAGCAGCCTCGGCCCCCCCGTCGCGGCCGTCGGGACGCTGAGCGCAAGCGGTGGCGCCGACGGCCCCGAAAGCAACACGCAGGCGCTGTGGGCGATCGCGACGGGCGGCTCCCTCGGGCCCTACCTCGGAGCCCAGGGCGGCTGCCCGGCGGGCCGGTGGGGTTATCCCTGCTTCCGGCCCGACACGATCCCCATCGTCATCCACTTCACGGACGCTCCCTTCCACAATGGCCCCGGTGGTGCGAACGCCTACGACCCGGCGAACTTCCCGAGCGGCGTCCCCAAGGACTGGGCTCAGGTCATCTCGGCCCTCAACAGCAACGAGGTCCGCGTGATCACCGTGCAGTCCTGCGGCGGGCAGAGCTGGTGCAGCGACGGACTCCCGCACGCCCAGGCCCTCGCCAACGCGACCGGGTCCACCAACGGCAGCGGCAACCCCTACGTGTTCCCCATCCCCGCCAACGGCACCGGCCTGGACGCCACGGTCGTCGACGCCGTGCGCGACCTTGCCGAGAACACGCTCTTCGACGTCAGCGCGCGGGCGGTCGACAACCCGGCCACCGGCAGCATCGACGAGCGAGGCTTCGTTCGCTACATCCGCGCGCGCTCGTTCCCGCCCGGGCGCTGCGCAGGCATCGCGGGCAATACCTTCTTGCAGTGCATGCCTGGAACCCCCGTCGATTTCGACGTGGGCTTCAACAACAACTTCGTGCCGCCCATCTCCGTACCCCAGGTGTTCGAGTTCGAGATCGAAGTGCTCCTCGACGGAACCGTCCAGGACCGGGTGCCGGTGCGCATCGTCGTACCGCCGCTGCGGCCGATGTTCCCGCCTCAGGGGAGCTACTCACGGGTCTACGACGCGACGAGCTTCTGCAACATCCCGCCGGATCGCCCCGACTGGAACGAGTTCGCCTGGAACGTCGTGACCCCCAGCGACACCTCGGTGGTCTTCGAGCTCCGCACCGCGGACACCCTTGCCGGCCTGTCCTCGGCGCGGCCTTTGCGGTTGATGGTGCCTCCCGACACGGGGCCGATCGACGTCGGCGACGCGCTCGTCGCGGACGGCCAGGACAACTTCAGGCCCTACCTCTCGGTCACGGCAATTCTCAACGCTTCCAGCGATCGCATGAGCTCCCCGACGCTCGTGGGCTTCGGCCTCGCCTTCCGCTGCGTTGTCTTCGAATGACGTGAGCGGCGGGGGGCTGTTCGCCTGCCTCGCGTTCGCGCTGACGGTGGGCTGCGCGGGAGCGGCGGCGCCGGACGCGGCAAGCGACGCCTCGCCCTCCGACGCGCTGGACGCGGCGAGCGATGCGGCGAGCGACGCGGCGCGCGATGCCTCGGTCCCGGACGTCCCGGATGCTGCCGACGCCGCATCGGACGCCGGCGACCAGGATGCGACGGGTGCAGACGCGGCCGCGACGTCCGAGGAACCCTGGTTCGAAGACGTGACCGAACGCGCCGGGCTTGGCTTCGAGCGGGTGGCTGCCGAAGGTTGGGCCAGCCTGCCCGACCGCATGGGCGGGGGCGTCTGCGTGCTCGACGCCGACGGGGAAGGTCCCTTCGACCTCTTCTTCGCCATGCGCCCCGCCGGGGGCTCGCGTCTCTTCGCCGCGTCGACGCCTCTTGCCTACGAAGACCGGACGGACGCCCTCGGGCTCAGGGGTGTCGGGGACGCGCTGGGGTGCCTGGCCTTCGACGCGGACGCCGACGGAGACGACGACCTGCTCGTCACGGGGCTGGGCACCTTGGAGCTCTGGCTCCAACAGGAAGGAGGGTTTGCGCGCGCCGATGTGCTGCCCTCCGTCGACGCGCGGACGCTGCGGATGTCCGCGGCCGCCGCTGACCTCGACGACGACGGCGACCTGGATTTGCTCGTCGCTGGCTTCGTGGAGCTCCACCCGGACTTCGCTCCCGACCCGGACACCTGCGTCGCCGAGGCCTGCGCGGCGAACATCGCCACCTGGCCGCCCGCCCGCAACCTCTTGCTCCTACGCGACGAGGCCGGCCGTTACCACGACGCGGCCGAAACGCTGGCGCCTGCGCTCGCCGTCGCGGAACCCACGCTCGTCGTCACCGCCACGGACCTCGACGACGACGGCCACGTGGACATCTTCGTCGGCAACGACTTGGGGCGAACGGGGGTCCCCGACCGGGTGCTTCGTCACGACGCGGACGGTGTCTACCGCGACGCGCCCAGCCTCGGGCTTGGCCGCAAGGGCTCGGGGCTGAGCACCTGCACCATGGGTGTTGCGCACGGCGACCTCGACGGCAACGGCCGCACCGACACCCTGACCACGAGCTTCGAGCGCGATCCGAGCGCGCTCTATCTCTGCTTTGCCGACGAACCTTGCGAAGAGCGGGGGGAGGCCTGGGGGATGGGGGAGGCCGAGGGCTCCTTCCGTTGGGGTGCGGCTCTGGCCGACTTCGACGCCGACGGCTGGCTCGACGTGATCGAATCGACCGGCCATCTCGTCACCGAAGGGGAGCTGGCGGCAGCAGGTTTGAGCGGTGGCCCCCTGGCGCAGCGCCCCAACTTCTACATCAACGAGGCGGGGACGGGCATGCGGCTCCTCTCTCCCGCGGCCACCGACGGCCTGAGCCAATCGCACCAGACGCGGGGCCTGGCCGTGGTCGATCTCGACGACGACGGGCGCCTCGATGTGGTCCTCGCGCCGAACCAGGGGCGTCCCGCCGCGCTGCGCAACCTTCGGTCGTCGGGTCATTGGCTGCGGGTGCGGCTCGTGGGCGCCGCGCTCAACTCCGGAGGTATTGGAGCGACGGTGACGGTGGAGACCGCGGCGGGCCGGTGGCGGCGTCAGAAGCGGGCCGGAGAGGGCTACCTCGGCAGCTTCGACCCGCGTCTTCACTTCGGTCTGCCCACCGACGCGCCGGCCCGGGTGCGCGTCGACTGGCCCGACGGTGCGACGACGACGGTCCCCTCGGTCGCGGTGGACCGCGAGGTGTCGATCCGTCGCTGACGCGGTCAGAACAGGCGGGTCTTGGCGCGCTCGCTCAGGGCCACCACCGCAGGATGCTGCAGACGGCGGTGCACCGTGATCGCGTAGAAGCTCTCCCGGACCTCGTCCGTCGCGCCGATCGGGACCACGCCGAACTCCTCGGCGATGGCGTCCGCGATGGCGGTCGGGCCCGCGAAGGTGCCCGCGCCCTTTTCGCCGAAGACCTTGAGCAGCGCGGTGTCCTCGAACTCGGCCACGATTCGCGGAGCGACGCCCCGCTGCGTCAGCCAGCTGTCGAGGCCGCGCCGCAGAGGCGTGTTCGGCATGGGGAGCAGCATCGCTTGCCCGTCGAGCGAGTCTGGAAAACCGGTCTGCAGAGGTTCCGCGAGCTCTGGCCGGGCGAAGAAGGTGACCCCGCTGGTGCCCAGCAGATGGTTGAAGGCGCGGACCGAGATGTGGGAAGGCGTCGGCTCGTCGGCGAGCACGACGTCGAGGTCGTGAGTGGCCAGCGCCGCGAGCAGAGCGCTCGTCTTGCCCTCGTGACACACGAGGCGTACGGGAGGGTCCAACTCGAGGACGGGTTCGAGGATCCGGTGCGTGATCAGCTTCGGAACCAGGTCGCTGATGCCCACGTGAAGGGTGGGTGCGCGGCTCGTGCTGCGGCCGCGGAGGGTCTCGACCATCTCGCGACCGAGCCCGAAGATCTCGTCGGCGTAGCGGAACGCCACGTGCCCCATGTCCGTGAGCACGAGGCGCCGTCCGCGCTTGTGGAAGAGGCGCTCGCCAATGGACTCCTCGAGCTGGCGCACCTGGGCTGAGACCGTCGGCGGTGTCAACCCCAGCTCCTTGCTCGCGGCGGTCACGCTGCCGGTTCGAGCGACCATCCAGAAGTAGAGCAGGTGGTGATAGTTGAGCCACTCCACAGGGCGACGCTACGCGGAAGCTCCAAACGAGTCGAGCCGGTGGCCCTGCACAAGCCCGGGGGGCTTCCGAAAGTCGAGGGACGACGCTCGGGTCGAACCGCCCGATCCGAACGAGTCGAGCCGATCAGAGAAGGGCTCGGAGCGACCGCCGAGCTTCGACGCGCAGCCGCGCGGCGCGCGGGTCGGCGCCACGCTTCGCGTAGTCGGTCCCGAGGCGGTAGGCCGCCTCGAAGCGCTGACGTCGGGCGTCGACCTTCTGGGCCGCCCCGTCGCACAGACCTTCGTCCAACTGCGCCTCCGCCTCTGCGCGCAGCGCTCGGACGTGCGCGCCATGCCCCACGAAGAGCCGACGGATACGGTCGTACCCGGCCCGGCACGCCGGATCCTCGCCTCGCTCCTGGTTGAGCAACGCGGCCACGATCCCGTCCGCAAAGCCTTCGTGAAGTCGGCGAAGCCGCCGCGTCTCGTTCTCGGTCATAGGCTGTGCGACCGGCACGGGATAGCGTCGGCGGAGTGTCGCCCAGTCTTCGGTGCAGGCGCCCATCGCAGCGGCCCCGATGGAAAGGGACTCGTGGAAGCGGTCGAGGATCGTCGCACCAGGGCACCGGAGCCACCCCTGGGACGCGGCCCAGAGCATGCTGGGTGCCACGCCCCCGAGGTTGAGGACCCCCTCCAGGCCCTGCGAGGGCAACGCGAGGATCGCGCTGTGGATCTCGAGCTCCGAGATGCAGCTCATACCGCATTGTCGAACGGCGGTCGGGCCGGTTGCTCCCGCCAGCCTGGTCGATGACGATGGGGGCGTCATGGCCGAGCGCCCAATGCTCATCTTCGTAAGCGATATTCATCTCACCGACGCACTGCACGGGGGCGCCGTGGCGCGAGCGGACACCTTCGAGCGCTTCTGGACGCGGGTCCAGGCCGCCCGCGGCGCGCGCCCTGCGAAGCTTTGTTTCGTCGGCGATCTCTTCGACCTCGTGCGCTCGCCCTCCTGGCTCGAGACGGCGCTCCGCCCCTACCACGACCCCTCCGACGCGCTCGCGGCCCAGGTCGACGCCATCGTCGAGAGGATCCTCGCGCGCGAAGCGGCGTTCTTCGCGGCGATCCGCGCACGCGTCGAAGAGGGCGCGCTCGAGGTCGAGTACCTGCTCGGGAACCACGACCGTCTGCTCGCCTTTGCCCCGCGCGCCCGGCGGCGGGTGTGGAAGGCGCTCACGGGCGTCGACGTCGACGTCGAGTTTGAGCGCGAGGCGAGCTTCCCCCAGCACGGCGTCCTCGCCTATCACGGGCACCACAGCGACCCCATCAACATCAGCCCCCAGCATCAGGCCACGATCGGCGACGCCATCGGCATCGAGCTCATCACGCGCTTCCCGCGCATGGTCAAGCGATTGCTGCCCGAGGACACGCCCCACGCCGAGCTCCTCGACGACATCGACGACGTCCGACCGATCTACGCGGTCCCGGCGTGGGTACGCCAGCTCGGGGTGATCGACCGGGGGCTGCTGCGGCCGACGGGCGAGACCTGGCGAGCGCTCGTCGAGGATTTTCTTTCCAAACCCTTCGTCAAACAGTGGATGCGGTCCCGGCGCGCCGCGGAGCAAAAGCGGCTGGGCTTCGATACGGGACAAAAGTTGAAGTTGCTGCTCGAGCTATCGACCAAGCGGGTCGTCGCCAGGGGCAGCGACCAGAGGCTGACGAAGCTGTACTCGATGTTGCAGCACGGCTTCGACGGGAAGATGGCCCAACACGGAATCGAGGCGCTGCGGGCGCGGCGTGGCCTGCGCTTCGTCGTCAACGGCCACTCTCACTTCGCCTCGATGCTCCCGCTGGGCAACCTCGACGGTCGACCTGCGGTCTACTTCAACACGGGCACCTGGCGCACCGTGCACCAGATCGGCAATCTCGCCGGCGGGCGGCCCTCGTTCCTCCCCTTCGATGCGATGAGCTACCTCGTCTTCTTCCCCAGCGGTGATCCGCTGGGACGGGACTTCGAGTGGTGGACCGGTGCGATGGTCGCCGCTCAGGGTTCGACGCAGCGCGACCCTTCGCAGGCCCACCCGGCGGGGCAGCCGTCCGCGCACAAAGGGCGCTCGCAGCTCCCCGACCCGCAGACGTAGGGGTCGGGGCAGGGGCTGCCTGGTCCGCAGCGTCGCAGGACGCAGATGCCTGTCGCGGCACAGCGTTTGCCCGCGTTGCAGTCCCTGTCCGTTGCGCAGGAGCGGACGCAGGCGCCCACGCGGCACTCCAGGTCGCCGCAGGTGCCGGGGGCGCAGCCGGTGCAGATGCCTCCGGGAGCGCTCGCGTTGCAGCTCGCCGCAGGACCGCTGCAGTCCGCGTCCACCCGGCAGTCGATCGGTCCCCGATCGGCGGCGCCGGCGTCCCCACCCGCGTCGTCCCCGCCTCCGTCCGCGGCGCCTGCGTCGCCGCCGCCTGCGTCGCCGCCGCCTGCGTCGCCGCCGCCTGCGTCGCCGCCGCCCGCGTCGCCGCCGTCGCTGCCACCGGAAGCGTCCCCAAAAGCGGCGTCTTCT
>JALVDI010000129.1 GCA_027009115.1 Polyangiaceae bacterium
CGCTTCGAGGACCGCCCGCTCCTCGGCGCTCAGGCGACTCCGATCGACGTCCGCGAGCGCCAAGGCGTCGACGGTTGGCACGAGATCGAAGGAGCTCACCTGCTCCTCGATGAGCCGCCATTCGTCGACCCGTCGCAGCCCCTCCATGAGAATCGAGGTGATCGGAAGGCCCAGCCGAGCGGCTTCCGCTTCGGCACGCGTGGCGTAGCGAAGGAGCGCGAAGCGGCCCCGGGGCCAGCGAAGCGCCTCGTAAATGAGCTCGCTGCTCTGCTGGGCCAAAGCCTCACGCAAATCCTCACGGCTGATGTAGCCCAAGCGCACGAGTTGCTCCCCCAGCCGGCCCTTGCCCCGCGCTCCGCGCTTCAGGTGTGCGGCGAGATCGTCCGGATCGACGAGCCCATCGCGCACCAGGTAGCGCCCGAGCAGGAACTCCGGCGGGACGCCCCGCCCGAGCACGAGGTCTACCCGGCCCTCTCTCACGCAGATCTGAACCGCCCGGCCCTCGTCGTTCTCCACGTGAAGGATCCCGCTCATGCTCGGCTGCTGAAGCAGCTGCAGCGCATCCCCCAAAGCCACGTGCTGCAAGGAGCCCTGAAGAGCGGCCTCCCCTTCGAAGGCCACCCGAGCCATCCGCTCGGCAAGCTCGATGCGGCGGTCGGCGTCCGTCGCTGCGAGCACGGTGGAAACCTCGTCGCCATACAGAGGCGCGAGGAACTCGGCGAGGACCTCGGTCACGCGGCCGGCGCGCTCGCGCCGAACCTCCTCCGCAACCTCGCTGTCGTCACCGAAAGGGTCGTCGTCAGGCTCCTCTCCGCGCCGCAAAGCGTGCGCCGTCACCGCCAAGAGTGCCTCCGGGCCGAAAGGCTTCTGGATGGCATCGACAGCGCCCGTCTCGAGCATGAAAGCCTCGCCGATGCTTTGTGCACGGGCGCTCATGAGCACCACGGGGGTCTCCCTCAGATTCGAGATCCCCCGGATCGCCCGACAGAACGCCGCCCCGTCCAGGCCAGGCATCACGGCGTCGAGCAGGATCAGCTCGGGCACGAAGGCCTGCGCCGCCTCCAAACCCGAGCGCCCGTCGTCCGCCACAGCCACGTCGTAACCCGCGGCCTCGAGGGTTCGGCGCGCCACCCTTCGGATGGTCGCGCTGTCGTCCACGACGAGGACCCGCGCGTGACGACGCCGGTGAGCCGCGCGGTTCACGCCCTTCAGAAGTACACGCCAGCGCCGATGTTCAGGTCGAAGGCGAAGAGGAAGGTCGGGAACAGAAGGTGGACCTCGGGAGTGAAGTGGATGCCGAAGTTGCGGGCCACCCGATAACCGACGGTGCCGCCGATCTGTACCCCGTTGAGACCGCTGATGAGATAAGGCTCGTTGACGCCCTCCCCCTGCGGGGGGCGGAGTTGAATCTGTCCGTAGCTCGTGCCCAGGTGGACGTCGGCGTGGAACCCTTCGGCCACCGGATCGGTGACCTGGACCATGGCCCGCAGGCCCAGCATCATGTTCGACAAAGTCCCCTTCCCTGCGTCGAACTGGAAGCGGAAGGTGCCGGCAACGCCAAAGCGTGGGATGATCCAACCACCGACGGTGAAGCGGAGCCCGATGGCCGGCAAGAAGCCCGGCTGCTCGAGGCGCACGCAGTATTCGCCCTCACTCGCGCTGCAATCGGGGTCGTCCCAACGAACGTAGCCAGCGTTCTCTGGCCGTGACTCGGCGCCGGGATCCGTCTCCAACCCCGCAGGGATGGAGTCGGCGGGGTGACCGGAGCTGGCGTAGCCGAAGCCCGCCGCCAGGCTGGCCCGGACGAAAACGCGAGGCATCTCTCCGTCGTCCTCACCGCCACTCTCGCCGCCTCCCTCGCCAGCGATGCAAAAATTGTCCTCGCAGGTCAGGCCGCTACGACAGTCCGCGGTTGTGACGCAGGTGTCACCGAGCCCGGCGCTCCCTCCCCCGCTGTGGCAGCCCGGCATCCCCGGTGGGCACTCCTCATCGCTGCACTGCTCCGGCGGAGGCGCCCCGGGCAACGCCGGGGGAGGCTGGGTGCGGCTCGTGACGATGGGGACCACGATGGGCTCCTCGGCGCTCCCGGCAAAACCCATGGGCGCACCGTCGCGGTCGAAAGCGACGATGTAGTACTGGACCTGCGGCGCCATGACCTCCCGGCAGGGGAGCTCGAGGCCGAACCCACCGGCGACGCGGCGCATCTCCAGGCGGCGGTAGTCGCGCATGCCCGGAGCCTTGTAGTAAACGTAGACGTTCCCGATGGGTGCGTCGTCCGGCGCCTCGATGAAGATGGGCAGGGCGGTGTTGGTCAACTGCTCCGCCGCGGGGTGGTGCGGGATCGTCCCGGGGGCGCTGCGGCCGCCACCGCCTCCAACGCTTCCGCCACTGACGCCTCCGCCACTGGCGCCCCCCCCGCTGCCCGCGCGACGCCGCGCGAGCGTGAACACGGACTGAATGTCCGGGGTACTGGTCAGCGGATCGAGCTGAACGTTCGGGTCGGCTTCGAGCGCCTGGACAAAGTAAGCCATGCCCTGCCCGTTGTCGCCGAAACCGCCGATGCTGACGACGCCCAAGTTCACGTACGTACGCGCCAAGGGCGACCCCGAGACGTTCCCGCGTCGTGCCGCCTCGAGAGCGTCTTGCAGGAGCGAGAGCGCCTGCTCGATCTCCAAGTTGTTGTAGGCCTCCATGGCCTGACGGTTGAGGTCCAAGACCCGTCGGAGTTGCGCGTCCGCCGACCTCGGCGCCCACACCGACAGGGCGAGGAGCGCCCAAAGACACACACGTTTCATCATGGGGCCACCCATCTGCGACGGCGATTCATAGCAGGGGCGAGCGAAAATTGCTCCTGAATGGCACGCTCGGCCCCAATTCTCCTGCTCGCGGAGGCTCCTGTCGACGGCCACCCGCGCATCAGGGGATCGCTCGGGAGCGGAACTGCTCCGCGGCCGCGTCGGTCCGCACGAACTGGACCCGACGATTCGCCGCCCGCCCGGCGGGCGTCCGGTTGGTCTCGATGGGACGCGACTCGCCATACCCGCGGGCGGTCAAACGGTGCGGCTCGATCCCCTGGGCGATCAGGTAATCCCGGACGGCGTTGGCGCGCCGCTCCGAGAGGCGCTGGTTGTGCCGATCGCTCCCGCGGGAGTCGGTGTGTCCTTGCACCTCGACGGTCACCTCCGGGAAGTCGCGGAGCACCTGCGCCACGGTGTTCAGGAGCGGGTAGCTGTCCGGGAGGATCGTCGCGCGGTCTGTTGCGAAGTGAACCTTCTGGGTAATCCGGATCTCGGTCTGAGTGACCTCGACGTGCTCGTACACCCGCGGACAACCGCGCTCGTCGGCAGGCCCAGGTTCATCGGGACAGTTGTCGGTGACATCGTACGTGGAGTCACCGTCGTTGTCCGGGTCCGGACAGCCGTCCTCATCCTGGAAGCCATCCCGATCTTCGGGCTCGATGACGCAGCGGTCACGGGCATCGGGGACCCCGTCGAGATCGTCATCGGGGTCCGGGCACCCATCGGCGTCCGCTCGACCGTCGGCGTCCTCGGGCTCGGCGACGCAAAGGTCACGGGAGTCGGGCAAGCCGTCCCCGTCCAGGTCCTGATCGTCAGGGCAGCCGTCCTCGTCTTCGTAGGCGTCGAAGTCCTCGGGCTCGTCCGGACAGCCATCGTCCGGATCCAGCAGGGTGTCCCCGTCGCGGTCCCCAGGCGCCGGCTCCGGCTCGGGCTCCGGTCGATGGACGACCACGCCGCGGGGCGCGCAACGGGCAGCCGGGCTCAACCGAAAGGCCGCCCGGGCGTTCGGCTCGGCCAGTACGTAGTGCGCCTGCGCCGCGGCGGCGTCCCCCTGCTCCAGTTCGTCGATGGCGAACTCGATGTGGGCCTTCGCCTCCGCCAGCGCGCGCGGTGCGCAGCGGTACGCGCCGTTCCGCTCCGCCTGCTCGACGACGTCTCTCAAGCCGTCGACGCGACCCTCGATGGCGGCCGCCTGCGCGCACGCAAGAGCGAGAGGGAGCAGCAGCGCGACGACGTGGAGTGACGTGCGCATCAGCGCCCCAGCTCGCGGAGGCGACGCCGGGCGAGGTTCCGAGCCTTGAGGCCGTATTCCTCGGCGACCTTCGCATGGCGGATCGCGTCCTGGTACGACGCCTCCCCCGCCTCTTCCCGCGCCTGCCGGAGGAAAGCCCGGGCGTAATAGAACTCGTAGGGCGCGTGCTCAGCTGCTCCAGCCTCCTGAGCCTGCTCGACAGAGCGCGACGCGGGCAGGATGTGGACCGTGTAGATCGTGGGCCCACACCCCACAGCGAGCGTCCACAGAGCTACGCAGACCCAGCGCGGCAGCGCAACCATTCGACCCAGACGTCCCAACATGATCCCCCGAAGGGCTATCAAGACCGACGCGCGTCCGTCAACTCGCCCGCTCATGTCCCCCGCCGGCCAGCGGCGCGAAGCCGGAGCAGCAGGAAGAGGATTCCAGCGAGCAAGATCGCGCTCATCGCCGCCGTTCCCTGCACCAGAGGCCCCCGTCCGAAGGGCTGCAGGCCGAACCCTCCCTTGAACTGAGCATAGGTGCCGACCAGACCCAGGCGCTCCCGGGCGACCACAGCCACGCCGATCGCCGCCAGCACCGACAGCCCCGCCAGGACGCCGCCGAGGGCGTCCCGCTGACCGCGCACCATGCTCGCGCCCACGACGAAGCCCAGGGCGCCTAC